>NZ_SISL01000091.1:0-16984 GCF_004307965.1 Verrucosispora sp. SN26_14.1
GACCACGCCCACCGCGCCCGCCCGCCGGCTGCCGCCCGCCGTGCCGTCAGGCCGCTCGGGGACGTCACCTGCGTCTCCGCCCGTCAGGCCGTCCTGCGGGTACGCACCAGCGCCAGCCCGCCGGCCAGCAGACCCAGCGCGCCGAGGACCAGGGCGATCCACCCGACCGCGCCGGTGCCACCGTCGCTGGACTCCGTGCTCGTCTGCGCCACCGGCTGCACCGAGGCATCGTCGGCGTCGCCGTCGGCCTGCGCGGTCAGCACGAACTTCGGTGCCGGGTACTCCAGCTCGTCGGCGTTCTGGCCCTCGGCGGGCAGCTGCACCCAGGGCGTCTCGCCCTGCTCGCAGGTCTGCACCGAGGGGAACGCCAGCGTCTCACCGGCGGCGTCAGGCAGCTTCACCGACAGCTCGAAGGTGTCCCGCAGGTCGTCCGGCAGCGGCGTCCTGGCGGTGTAGACCACCTCGGCGACCCGCTGGGTGACCTCGTTGCCGTGGCTGTCCTTGACCGGCGGGTTCAGGTCCGCCATCACCTTCTCCACCGTCCAGTTCGGATTCACCGTCGGCGTGACCGTGACGATCTGCTCGGGAATCTGGATGGACACCTTGGTCGTCGCAGAACCGTCGCAGCCGTGCGGTACACCCAGCGTCAGCACCGCGTACGAGCCGGCGGTCGTCACCGACGGGCTGATGGTGACGTGCGCGGCGGCCGGTGAGCCGGTCAGCGCCACCGTCGCGGCGGTGAAGAGCCCGAGAGCACCGAGCTGTGCGACCCGACGACGTGTGAAGAACATGTCTGGACAACCTTCCGGGAGGGGGCGCGGCGACCGGTGCGTACGCACCTCGGTTACCTGGTCGGGCACGCCCCGCCCGGAGTTCCCGGCATTGTCGGAATTCTGCCCCGATCAGGAATCGGCGCGGGTGCCGAGGGCGAACCGGATGGTGGTGGTCAGCCGGACGCTTCCGCCGCCGGGGGACAGCACGTCTGCCACGTCGGCGAGGGCAGCGGGCAACCGCTCGGGCGGGATGCTCTCCAGGATCGCGCGGGATCCGTGTGACCAGACCCAGGCGACGAAGTGGTCGCTGTCGCGGAACCGGCTCTCGAACGGTACGTCCTCGACGGTGACCTGGTGGTAGCCGGCACGCCGCAGCAGGTCGCCGGTCGACTCGCGGGTGGCGAAGTCGTCCTCCCGGCCGGTGGCCGGTGGTTGGCGGCGCTCCGGCGGCACGTGTCGGGCCAGCGTCCCGAGTGCCTCGCTGAAGCGCGGGTCGTAGGCGGCGAAGGTGGTGACGCCGAGCCGCCCGCCGGGGCGCAGGAGCCGGTGGTAGGCGCGCAGTGCGGGCAGCGGCGCCGGCAGCATGAACACGACGAGTCCGGCGAGCACCGTGTCGAAGGTGGCCTCCGGCAGCGGGGGGTCCTCGGCGTCGGCGACCTCGACCCGGACGTTCGGCAGGCCGGCGGTGGCCACGTCGGCGCGGGTCAGGTCGACCATCGTCGGAGCCAGGTCGATGCCGACGACATCGCCGTCGGGCCCCACCGCCTGTGCGGCGGGCATCAGGACGGCGCCTCGTCCGCATCCGACGTCGAGGACCTGTTGTCCCGGGCGGACCCCGGCCCGGCGTACCAGTTCCCGCCCCATCGGGCCGAAGAACTCCACACCGACGCGGTCGTAGGTGGCGGCGCTGCGGTCGAACACCGCCGCCGTGTCGTGGCTGGCGCGGCTCGCGCTGATTCGGTTACTCACGGGCTTCCCCCTGCGTCTCTGCTGGTGCCGTCGAATCATCGATCGTCGTGCCTCTATACCCCGCTCGTCCGGACCTTAACGATCACGGTATTCGTTCCAGTCTTCGCGCGTCGTTCGACTCGGGTCGGCGAGGTCGTTGGATCAAGATCACATTAACTATCCTCAGTTTTGGGCGTTGCTTGATTAAGAAAATCAAGGTAAAAATAAATCGCACGCGGGTTGACGGCGACAGGGGGCACAGATGGACTGGCAGGAACTGACGGATCTGACCCGCGGGCAACCGTTCGTGGTCGAACGGGTCCGCCTGGCCGACAGCGGCGTCGCGGTCGAAGGACAGTTCGAGCCGCCGCAACTGGCGCAACTCGGTGTCGACGACCAGGTGTTCGTGGCCGCCTTCGTGCGGTCGCACGGGTCGATCAAGGAGATGGAGCGGATCTTCGGGGTGAGCTACCCGACGATCAAGTCCCGTCTGAACCGGATCGCCGCGCAGCTCGACTTCGTCGACACCGACCCGGCGCCCACCGGCGCCGACGTCGTCGACCGACTGCGGCGAGGGGAGATCGACGTCGCGCAGGCGCTGGCGGAGCTGGAGAGATCGCGGTGATCCCGCAGCTGGTGACGATCCGTCACCGCCGCCCCGACGGCCGCTGGCGGCGACGGTTCGTGCCGGTGCTACCGGTCCTGCTGCTGATCAGCCCACTACTGCTGCTCGCCGTGCCGGTCGCACTGGTCGCCTGCCTGGTCACCCGGGTGAACCCGGTGGCTGCGTTCCGGGGCGTGGGACAGGTGCTGGGGGCACTGCCCGGCACCCGGATCGAGATCGCGCAGGGCGACAAGACCCTGCTGGTAAGCGTCAGATGAGTCGAGGAAGAGGGACCCACATGAACGAGCAACGCCGCCAGATCCTGCAGATGCTGGCCGACGGGAAGATCACCGCAGACGAGGCGGAACAGCTCATCGGCGCCCTGGAGCGTGAGCAGCCGGAATCCCCGACGGCGACGACCCTGACCCGCCCGAAGGCCCGCCCCAAGTACCTGCGCGTGATGGTGACCACGCAGGACGAGGACGGTCCGGGCCGGGTCAACATCCGGGTTCCGCTGCAACTGCTGCGCGCCGGGGTACGCCTCACCAGCCTGGTCCCCCCGCAGGCACTCAGCAAGGTCAACGTCGAACTGGCCAAGTCGGGCGTACCCATCGACCTGACCCAGCTCAAGCCCCAGCACATCGAGGACCTCGTCGAACAGCTCGACGACATGACCATCGACGTGGACCAGTCCGAGGCCAAGGTGCAGGTCTTCTGCGAGTGACCCTCGCCCCGGAGGTCACTCCGCGTCGTGGCCCTGGAGGTCTCAGCCGGCCTCCGCCCGTTCGGTCATCCCATGGACGATGTCCCGGGTCGCCGGATACAGGGAACGGTATGCCGTGTAGCCACGGTGGTAAGCGGCGGCCGTCGACGGATCCGGTTCCACCCGGGCAGCCCACCGTGTCCAGTCGTCGTCGCTGTCGACCAGCCCGACCGCGAGGCCGGCAAGGTACGCGTCGCCGTAGCTGGCCCCGATCGTCTGCTCGGGGACCAGCTGCGGCTGACCGGTGACGTCCGAGATGATTCGGGTCCACAGCGGACGGGCGCCCCCGCCCACCGCGATGACCCGCTCGGGTGGCGTCAGCAGACCGGCCATCTCGTCGAGGTGGTGCCGGACCGCGTACCCGATTCCTTCCAGTACCGCCCGATAGAGATGTCCACGCCCGTGGTCGAGGGTCAGGCCGGCGACGACACCACGCGCCTTCTCGTCGAACAACGGAGTTCGCTCGCCCGCGAAGTACGGCAGCACCACCAGGTCGTCGGCGCCGGCGGGCACCACGGCGGCCTCGGTGGCCAGCCGCTCGTAGTCGGTCCCGCCGACGAGATCGCGCAGCCACTCGACCACCGCACCCGAGGTGGCGGTGCCACCCGCGACGCAGAAGCTGCCGGGAAAGAGGCCGGTGGTCGCCCACAACCTCGGATGGACGACCGGTGCGGTCACCGTGCGGGTGAGGAACATGGTGGTGCCGTACATCAGCATCAGGTCGCCGGCTCTGGTGGCACCCACGCTGGCGGCCTCAGCCCAGGCGTCGATGGTGCCGGCGGTGACCGGGACGCCCTCGGGCAGGCCGGTGGCCCGTGCGGCGTCACGCGTGACCCGGCCGGCGATCTCGGTGGGCCACAGCAGTCTCGGCAACTCCAGTCCCGGGGCGATCTGCGTGGCCAGGTCGTCGATCCAGGACTGCCCGTGTAGGTCATAGAGCGGGTCGCTCTGGCTGGCCGAGTGGTGGTCGAGGACGTACTCGCCGGTGAGCCGGAACACCAGGAACGAGCTGGCCATGAAGAACCGACAGGTGTCCGCCCAGACCTTTGGCTCGTGCCGTCGGACCCACCGCAGCTTCGGGCCAACAGCCTGACTGGTCAACCGGTTGCCGCCGCGCCGGACGATCTCGTCGGCACCGATGGCGTCGGTCAGTTCGGCGATCTCCGCTGTCGCCCGGGTGTCGACGCCGTACAGGATCGCGGGTCGCAGCGGCCGTCCCTCCACGGTGGCCGGCAGGACGCACGGACCGATGCCGCTGACCGCGACGGCGGCGACCGGCCCGGGAGCCGCCGCGAGCAGGTCCCGCACGATGGCGACGAACTCTGCCCACCAGATCGCCTCGGCGTCGTGCTCCACGTGGCCCGGCCGGGGCCGCGACACCCGGTGCGGGCGGGTCGCGACGGCCAGTACGGCCCCGGCCGGATCGGTGAGGACGCCCTTGCTGCTCGACGTGCCGATATCCACGCCGAGCAGGCAGGGGTCACCGGCCATCGGCAGGTCCCGCGTCGCACCCGTGCAGGCGGATCTGCGGCAGACCGGTGACCTCCCGGTCGTACTCGCGGTCGATGCGGATGTCGGTCAGCTCCTGGAGGAAGACCTCACCCTGGCTCCAGACGGTGGCCCGGAAGACGTGTCCGCCACGGACGTTGCCACCCGCCTCGGAGAACAGGGCGTGGCAGTGCGCCCACAGCTTGCCGTCAAGGGTGGTGACGTTGCCCTGGATGGAGAGGATCTCCATCGGGCGTTGCAACACGACGGTGTCGATCTCGTCGGCGAACTCGTGCTCGCGGTGGATCGGCAGCGTGGTGATGTCTCGGGGGTTGCGCAGGTAGACCTCCTGGATGGTGCCGATCACCGAGAGGATGACGGCGGTGTGTACGCCGTGGTCACGGCACACCTGCTCGATCGAGTCGGTCAACTGGGCGCCGGGCTTGATGCTCGCGGCGATCACACGGCCGTTGCCGGCGGCGCGACTGACGACGGCGGGTACGGTGCTGGTCATGGTGCCTCCCGAGGTGCTGGTTACTTGACGCTGCCCATCGTCATTCCGGTCACGATGTGCCGCTGCGCGGCGAGGGTGAGGACGAAGACGGGCAGCATGATGATCGAGGCGTAGGCCATCATCGGCCCCCAGTCCAGGGACGCCTCGTGGACGAAGTTGAAGACGGCCACCGGCAGGGTGCGGCTGTCGCCGTCGGAGAGGATCAGCGCCATCTTGAAGTCGTTCCAACTGAAGATGAACGCGAGGATGCCGGCGGTGAGCATGCCGGGTCGGGTCAGCGGCACGGCGATCCGCCAGAACGTCTCCAGCTTCCCGCACCCGTCGACCTGGGCCGCGTCGTGGACCTCGTCGGGCAGGGCGGCGAAGAAGTTCACCATGATGAAGACGGTGAGCGGGAACGTGATGATGACGTGCGACAGGATCAGTGCCGGGTAGGTACCGACCATCCGCAACGCGGTGAACGCGACGAAGAACGGCACCAGATAGGCCACCCCGGGTAGCAGACGGGCGGTCAACAGTGACAGCGACAGTTTGGTCTGCCGGTAGCGGGCGATGCTGTAGGCCGCAGGCACACCGATGAGCAGCCCGAGCAGGCTGGAGCAGGTGGCGACGACCAGGCTGTTGGTCATGTAGCGCGCGAACGGGGTGCGGGTCAGCGCCGCCTGGTAGTTGTCCAGGGTGGGCGTGAAGTCGAACCACTTCGGCGGGATCGTGTAGATGTCGACCTGTTGCTTGAACGACGACGTCAACATCCAGAAGAACACGAACAGCGCCGGAGCGAGCGCGACGGTGACGGTGACGGCGAGCGCGATCCGACCGAGGATCGATCCACGCCGTCGGCGAGGTCTGGCCACCGGTCGGGTCGGCGGTGGCGCGGTGGCTCGGGTGGCGGTCAGGATCTCGGACATCGGTTCACCCCTGGTCGGTCCGCGCCCGGAGGCGGGTGAAGACGATCGCCACGACGAAGACCAGCAGGGTCAGCCAGACCAGCAGCATCGACCCGTACCCGAAGTGCAGGTACGACAGGCCCTGCTTGAAGGCGTACAGGTTGAGGGTCTCCGAGGCGGTGCCGGGACCGCCGTCCGTGATGACTTTGATGATGTCGAACGTCTTGATGGCGTCGATGAGTCGGAACAGCGCGGCGACGAGGATGACGGGGCTCAACAGCGGCAACGTGACGCTGACGAAGGTACGCACCGGCCCGGCACCGTCGACCTTGGCCGCCTCGAACGGTTCCTGCGGAAGTGCGGCCAGCCCGGCCAGCACGATGAGCATCACCAACGGTGTCCACATCCAGGTGTCCACGATCGCCAGCGCCGGGATGACGAGGTTGGCGTCACTGATCCAGAGCAGGGTCGGTCCACCGACGGACTGCACGAGGTAGTTGAGGATGCCGATGGTCGGGTCGAAAATCATCTTCCAGACCAGGGCGACAGCGGCCGGCGTCGCGATCATCGGGAACATGAACAGGGTGCGGGCCACCCCTCGACCAGGGAAGCGCTGGTGGAACAGCAGGGCCGCGCCGACGCCGAGGACGACCTGCAGCCCCACCGACAGGGTGACGAAGTAGACGGTGCGCCAGATGCTGCCCCAGAACTGGCTGTCGCCCAGTGAGCGGGTCAGGTTGTCCAGGCCGACGAACTCCGGTGGTCGCAGCCCGCCGGACCACTCGTGGAAACTGAGATAGACGGTGTAGCCGATCGGGAACGCCAGCATCGCGACGACGACGATCAGTGCCGGGGCCGGCAGGATGTACCGGTCGTAGCGGTCCAGGACGTCGAGCAACGTGCGGCGGGGTACGGGCTGCGGGGGCTTGCGCGCAGACCGTGGGGGGCTTTCGGTGAGCGGAGCCATCGGACCAGGTCCTCCCTTGCGAGGTCCGCGGCCGGAGGCGGGGCCTCCGGCCGCGACCGATCACTAGCGCATCGCGTCGAGCAGGCCCTGCAGCTTGTCGTTCTGCTGGTCGGCCGTCCGCTTGAGGGCGTCGCCGGTCTGGCCTTCCAGGCCCTTGTTGGCGACCAGTCCCGCGATCTCGCGGGCCTCGACGCCCGGGGTCACCGGCGGGTTCATCCGGGCCCGTGCCGTCTCGGTGCTGCTCAGCACCACCTGGGTGAACTCGGGAGTCTTGTCGGCCTGCTTGAACTCGGGCGACCCCCAGGCCGACGCACGCGGGCTGGGCCAGCCGGTGAGTTTCAGGTCGAGGTTCATCTGCTTGCTGGTGGCCCACTGGATGAAGTACCAGGCGGCGTCACCCTTCTCGGAGAAGGGGTTGATGCCGTAGCCCCAACCGCCGATGAACGGCGCGGCGTCGCAGTCGGCACGGGGGACGGTGGTGTACCCGACGTTGCCGGCCACCCGGGACTTCGTCGGATCCTCCAGGTCCTTGACGAACAGGTTCACGTCCAGGAAGGCGAAGACGTTGCCCTGCGCGAACTGCTGGGAGGGCACCGGCCAGTCGAATCCGGCGATGCCGGGCGGCCCGTACTTCGTGCCGAGCTGTCCGTACGCCTCGTATGCCTTGAGCGCCTCCGGCGTGTTGATCGCGGCCTTGCCGTCGGCGACCCACTCACCGCAGTGCGCGTACAGGAATGACGAGAACGGTGTGGTCGTCTGGTACGGGATGCCGCGCAGCGCGAAGCCGTACACCCGGTTGCCGGGGTCGTGCACGGCCGCAGCGGCGGCGTCCCACTCCGCGAAGGTGGTCGGCACCTCCAGACCCGCCTTCTCCAGCAGGTCCTTGCGGTAGTAGACCAGGTCGGTCTGCATCTCCCAGAGGACGGTGACGGTCTGCTCCTCGACCGTCATCGCCTTGCGGATGCCGGCCCCGAAGTCCTCGAAGTCGTACTCCGGGTTGGTCATCCCCGGGTTGGTGAGGTAGGGACCGAGGTCGGTGTACCAGCCGTTCTTGGCGAACTGCAGGCCGTCGACCTCGGGGAAGGTCGCCATGACGTCGAAGTCCGAGGCCCGCGAGGTGAGCCGCACCGGCAGGTTCTGCCGGTAGCTGGTGACGTCGGACCCCTCGATCTCGACGGTGATGCCGGTGAGGTCGGTGAACTCGGCCAGCCCGGCCCGCAGACTCTCCACCTGACCGGTGTCGGCCACGTAGACCTTGATCGACTGGCCGTCGTAGCGCTTCCAGTCGAAGGTGTCGCCGGTGTATTCCGGACCCTGGTTCCCGGCGCCGCCCCCGCCGCAGGCGGTGACGGCCAGCGTCGCGGTCAGGGCTATCGCGAGGGTTCGTGTTATCGATCGAAATGATTGTTTCATGTCGGTTCTCCTGACGAGAAGACCGGTGCTTCGGGAGCACCGTCGTCGCCGGAAATCTGGGCGACCACGGTGCAGGGCACCTCGCCGACGCCCTGCACGTTGAGCGGGGCGAGGGTGAGCCGGATCCGGCGCCCGGCGAGGGCGCCACATCCGACCAGTCCGGCCACGGTCCAGATGGACTCGGTCAGAGCCAGGGTGGCGGCCCAGTCGTGCCGCACCTTCTCGGGCCGGTAGTGGTGGAGATAGATCGTGGCAGCGTCCGACGGGTACGCCGGGCGAAGCCAGGGCTGTAGTGCGGTCCACTCGGTCCGGGCGTGGTCGCCACCCGGCCGGTCGAGGTACAGGCAGTCGGTGAGCAGCATGTCCGACGAGTTGGCGCGGAGGCGTTCGACCAGCAACTGGGCCGCCGTGACGCTGAGGTAGGGCCCGTCGAGGTAGTACGCCGCGTCGGCGAAGCGATCCGGATCGTCCCCCCACCCCGTGGCCAGGACCACCGCGTCACCGGCCCGCAGGTCGGCGTCGTCCAGAGCGGCACGGATCGCGTCAGCGGAGATCTCGCCGCCCGGCCCCACCGGGCAGGACAGCACGACCGCCGCCCGGCCGAGCAGCCGCTGTGGTGGCAGCTGGTCGACGGTGGCTCCGGTCGGCGAACCGAGCGCCGGACCCAGCAACCGGGTCGCGGAGCCACTGCCCATGGTGATGTGGAAGAGGTTCGCGCCGTTGTAGGTCAGGGTGGCGATCTCCTCGGTCCGGTACGGCGCCTCCCAGGGGAAGAAGCTGCCGGCCGGTGACTCGGTGGTGATCGGGCGGGTCAGGTTGATGGTGCGCAGGGTCATCGGGCCTCTCCCGCCTCGTCGCCGTCCACGGCCAGCACGGTGCACGGGGCTCCTTCGGCTCCCGCGAGGAACAGGGGCAGCACGGTGATCCGGACCCGCTTGCTGCGCAGCGCGCCGCAGTTGGCCACCGCGGCGACCGGGGACATCGCGAGATGCAGGACGACCGACGACCCCCAGTCCGGGGCACCGCCGCCGGCCCCGCGTTGCGGCGTGTAGTGCCGCATGTAGATGCGGGCCTGCGGGGAGGGGAACGGCGGACGGTCCCACGGCTTGCGGGAGGCCCACTCCGGGAACATGAAGCCCTCGCCGAGATTGCCGATGTACGCGCAGTCGGTCAGCATCAGGTCGCTACCGCGTTCGGTCATCACCTCCGCCAGCCGCTTCGCGCCGTCCAGCGAGAAGTGCGGGGTGGTGGTCGCGTAGTCGTCACCGAGAGTGCGGTAGCGCTCGTCGTCGCCCCACCCGGTGCGCAGCAGCACGGCGTCACCGTCGCGGTAGTCGGGATCGCCGACGACGGCGCGCTCGATGTCGTCGGCCTCGATCTCCTCGCCGGCCTGCTTCGGGATGTCGATGACGACCGTCTCGCGGTCGACCAGCGTGCCGTAGTCGAGTTCGTGGATGCGGGGTGCGTCGTCGTCGTAGCAGGCGCCGAGCATGAGACGGGTGCCCGCCTCGCTGTGGAAGCTCATGTGGTGGGTCGAGACACCCTGCCGTTCGTGAGTCGTCACGGGCGTGAGCTGGAACGGGGAGTCCCAGGCCCACACGTTGCCGACCGGCATGAACGGATAGAGCGGCAGCGTCAGGTTGACTGTTCTCATCGGGCCTCGCTATCTCTCGGTGCGGTCCGGGGCATCGGCCTGGCGAGGTTCCGGCGCAGGGTCGATCAGGCGCCGGCGGCGCACGGGGTCGATCAGGCGCCTGGGGCAGCCTGCGGAAAGTAGAGACGGGGCTGGGCGGCCGCCCAGCGGCTGCGTTGGTCGGCCATCACGCCGCCGACCAGGTAGACGTGGTGGATCACCTGCTCGGAGATGGCCTCGGCGTCACCGTCACGCACGACGCCGAGCAGGACCCGGTGCGACTCCGCGATGTCCTGCACGCCCAACGTCGGGCCGACCATGTTGAGCCACAGACGGAAGAGCACATGCTGCTCGTCCCAGGCCTTCATGATCCGGGGAAGTCCGCACGGCGCGCAGAGGGCGCGGTGGAACCGGTAGTCCAGGTCGGCGATCCGGCGGGTGTCACCGGCCGCCGACGCCTCGTGCATCTGGGAGATCAGATCCTCGAGGTCGGAGACGTCGGACGGTCGCAGCCGCGGTGACGCCTGCTGGTAGGCCAGGGTCTCCAGCACGGTGCGGACCATGTGCAGTTCGTGGACGTCGTCCTCGGTCAACTGGACGACGCGGGTGGTGCGCGCGGACTCCTCGACGAGCAGGCCGTCCCGCTTGAGTAGCCAGATGGCCTCGCGCAGTGGCGCGCGGCTGACGCCGAGTTGCCGGGCCAGCGACTCCTCCACGATCCGGGTGCCCGGCGGCAGAGTGCCGTCCAGGATCGCCGCCCGCAGTACGTCGTAGGTCGACTCGCTGAGCACGACCTTCTGGGGCACGCGCAGCGAGGTGACGGACGATGCGGGTTCGGCCGAGTTGACCATGCGACAACCTTCCCGAAGGGGGCCCGGATTTGATGAAGCCCGGCGACTTATCGTCGACGGTGTACGGTAGACGGAAACGTAGCCGTAACATGAATGACCCGTCAAGAGGTCAGCTCGGCCGGGTCTGGACGCCCGAAAGCGCTGGTAGACGCTCTGTGAGCGAAGGGTCGACGCTGAGCAGCCCGGGGCATCGCGACGCCGCCGTAGCGCGGACGTGACAGCCGAATCCGGGATTGCGTCGATGGGCATCAACCGGGGGCACGGACGAGTGGCCTGCGGCCGAGCGGAGTGAGCCGGCGGCGACGCATACATACCGCGCGCCGCACGGGGTCGGGCGCCATGCATCCCGCAGACGCCGCTTGCGGCGCGTGGGGCGCAGATGCCCCACGCGCCGCCGGTGCTACCTGTCGGACAACAGTGACGCGACCGCCTCGGCGGTGCTCGGGTGCGCCTCCACCAGGACCGCCGCACCGCTGCGGGGAGCACACCAGTCGCCCCGTACACCGAGGAGGCCGGCGACCGCGTCCACCGGCTCCGGATGAGCGGCCAGCAGGGCGTGCACCGGCCCGGCCGCCCCACCGGAGAAGCGCGGCGCGACGGTGGGGACGGCGGGGGAGGTACGCAGCCAGGGCGGGACCCACGAGTCCAACTCGGAGAGTGTGCCCGGGAACGTGCGCCCCGCCTCGCGGACCAGCAACGGCACCGACTCGGCGCCGTGCTGCCGCAGGGTGGTGACCAGGTTGGGCAGCCAGGGCAGCAGGACCGGGTCGGGCAGTCGGGCGAACGCGGTGGACATCGTCTCCACCACGAACGGCGCGAGCCCCGGCACCGGTTCCAGCGCGTGCACGAACCCGGACAGATACTGCGGGAAGGCCGGCACCACCAGCGGGTTGGCCAGCAGCTCCTGGCATTGGGCCCGCAGCTCGGTCAGAGGCAGCAGACCGAGCTGGTGCCGGGCCGCCCAGAGCAGGGCCACCTTGGCCGGCGCCTCCGGATGGGACTGACCCACCGCGAGTTCGAGCTGTGACCGGTCGCAGCCGAGGGAGAGCGCCAGACTCTCCAGGCTGAACAGGAACCCGAGCATCGCCCCGACCTGCCGGACGCCGGTCTCCTCCTCGACGAACGCGGTCGGCAGCAACGTGCAGTAGTGGGCGTACCCGGTGGTCACGAACGCCGCGCACCAGGCCGGCAGCGTCGGCGCGGTGGCCTGGTGGTGGGCGAGCAGCCGGCGGATCCGGCGCAGCACGCGCGGCGCGTCGTCGACGGTGCGTTCGGCGGCGAGCAGCTCCACCGCCCGGGCACCCAGTTCGTCGACCAGCCGAGGGCTGTCCAGCAGCCGGATGGCGTCCTCGACGGCGGCGAGAGCACCGGCGGCGGTGGCGTCCGGGCCGTGTGCCGCCCGACGCAGGCGCTGTTCCAGCACCTGCTCGACGGTCACCCCCTCGTACCCGAGTTCGATCAACGCGCGTTGGTGACGGCCCAGCGCCAGATCCCAGCTCTCCTGGATGGACCGGTGGCCGAGCCGACGCTCACCCATGATCGGCCGGACCGCGTCCGGCGGCAGCACGTGCCGCAGCATCCAGAGCAGGTCCGAGCAGCCGGCCAGCTCCGGGTTGCCGTGCAGATCCAGCAACGCCCGCTGCATGGTCCGCTTCTCCAGGTCCAGACCGAGCGGCTGGAGCCGGTCCAGCACGTCGCGGGCCAACGGCGGCAGGGCGTCGTAGCCGACCTGCCCGATCCGGTCCCCGCCGAGCAGGATCTCGCAGAGCCGCCGCACGTCACGTCGACCCGGCACCACGTCCTTCTCGATGCAGGTCACCGCCGCGTCGGCGAAGTCGTACGGGGTGGGCCGGGCCCGGTTGCGCAACCCCGCCAACAGGATCGAGGTCTCGAACACCGCGATCGCGTCGGCGGTGCTGGCCAGGTAGCCGTTGCGCCGGGCCAGTCGGACGATGTCCACGCACCACCGGCGCAGCTCCGCCTCGTCGAGCCCGTCGAGGGCGGGTGGCGCGGCGAGGAACCCGGAGAGCCGGTCGCTGACCGCCTCGTCCGGTGCCGGATCCGGCGCGGCGCGTCCCCGCCGGCCCCGGGGCGTGCCACCCCGCTGACCGTCCAGCCGGTACGGCGTCAGGCGCGACCCGCTCACCGCCTTGGTCCAGCTCGCGGCCGCGATCGACACCGATCCGGGTGCGAGACCGAACTGGGCCTCGATCGCCGAGTGGCTGGACGGGATCAGGCCGTACCGCCACCGCGTCGCGGTACGCGGGGAGATGTCGAAGTCCGGGGCGGTGGAGTCCAGGCCGAACTGCGCGACGCGGCTGGCGGCGTGGAAGGCGCCGCAGACGTAGAGGCAGTCCTCGGGGTCGGCCCCGGAGGCGGCCAGGTGCTGCCGGATCCGGGTCCACATGTAGCGTTCCCGGTCCTCGTCGCGGTCGGTGCGGTCCGACCCGACGGGACGCAGCCGCCGGAACAGGCTGCCGATCAGCACCATCACCTGCCGGTAGGTGTCGTGGTCGGCGACGGTGAGCGGCCGTTCGACGTACTGGTCCCACCACTCCGACCAGTGCCGCACCTTGCCGTGGTGCAGCAGGTGCGCCTCCAACTCGGCGAACCGGGGACGCAGGTCGCCGATCTCCACGCCCACCGCGTCGCCGTGCAGGGCCGCCTGCTCGCCCGCCTCGGCACCGCTCTCCGCGCCGGCCACCTCGCCCTGGGGCGGGGTCCCGCCCCGGGGCGACCACTGGAAGACGTGATCGGTGGAGCGGTCGACCAGCACCAACTCCACCCCGGGCGTCTCCAACGCGTACGCGATCGCCTGGTACTCGGCGGACGCCTCGGTGACCGGCGCGATCACGCTGAGCGGACCCCACGCGGCGGGGAAGCCGTCGAGTTCGGAGGCGAACGCCTGCACCGCCACCGGCAACCGACAGTTGCGCAGTTCCCCCAGCAACGGTCGGAGGTCCTCGCAGAGCTCCAGATAGATCACCCGAGGCTGCTTGCTCCGCAACCGGCGCACCATGGCCAGCGCCGAGGCCGGCGAATGGTGGCAGACCGGGAAGATCTCCAGCCGCTCGCCCAGGGCGCGGTCCACGTCGTCGACGATCCCGGCGAGGATGTCGGCCAGCGCGTCCGGACCGCCCGCGAAGGCGGCGGCCGCATCGGTGAGCTGGTCACGCAGGGCACCGAACGCGCCGACGGCGGCGGGGGCGCTCATGACAGGGCGGCGATCGCCTGACGGCCACCGTCGAGGAAGCCGCGCCATTCACCACCGTCCTGGGTGGCCCGGGGCTCCACCACCGCGTGCAGGTACTTGTTGAGGATGGCCAGGTCCTCCGGGCTGCGTCGGGCCAGCGACCCCATCAGCGACCCGGCCAGCGTCTCGGCGCGCAGCGTCCGGTCGCCGAAGAACTGGCTGTGCAGGATCGCGTCCTCCAGCACCCCGATCTGCTCGGCGGTGGAGAGCGCCGACTCCAACTTCTCGTCGTCGCTGGTCGCCGACGCGGCGGCGGCCCGCAGGTCGGCGAAGCTCTGCAGCAGGATGTCCAGCAGCGTCGGCGGCACGTCCAGCTCCACGTGGTGCCGGCGCAGCAGCTCCTCGGTGCGGAACCGGACGATCTCCGCCTCGCTGCGCTTGTTGGTGACCACCGGGATCCGGACGAAGTTGAAGCGTCGCTTCAACGCCGACGACAGGTCGTTGACGCCCCGGTCCCGGCTGTTGGCGGTCGCGATGATGGAGAATCCGGGCTGGGCGAAGACGATGTTGTCGTCGTTCAGCTCGGGGATGGAGACGTACTTCTCCGACAGGATGGAGATCAACGCGTCCTGTACGTCACTGGTGGAGCGGGTCAGCTCCTCGAAACGCCCCACCACGCCCTGCTCCATCGCGGTCATGATCGGCGACGGGATCATCGACTCGCGCGACTGTCCCTTGGCGATGACCATCGAGACGTTCCACGAGTACTTGATGTGGTCCTCGGTGGTGCCGGCGGTGCCCTGCACCACGAGCGTGGAGTTGCGGCAGATCGCCGCCGACAGCAGCTCGGCGAGCCAGCTCTTACCGGTGCCCGGGTCACCGATGAGCAGCAGGCCCCGGTCCGACGCCAGCGTCACGATGCTGCGTTCGACGAAGCTGCGGTCGCCGAACCACTTCTGCGGGATCTCCCGGTCCAGACCGTCGGCGCGTTCCGAACCGAGCACGAACAGCCGGACCATGCGCGGGCTCAACCGCCAGGAGTACGGCTTCGGACCGGTGTCCACCGACTCCAGGAAGTCGAGTTCGTCGGCGTACTTGACCTCGGCGGGGGCACGCAGCATCTCGGACATCAGGGGTGTCTCTCCTAGGTGAGGAAGCTCTTGAGCTCGAAGACGAGTTTGCGGATGTGGCCGGAGACGACCGGGGTGCCCAGGTCCTTGAGGCGCTGCCGGAACCAGGGGTTGACGCTCTGCTGGCCGGAGCTGCTGACCGAGCCGACCGGGATGAACCGCACCCCCGACCGGTGCACCGCCTCGATGCCGTCGAACAGGGGTTGGGACCGGCCGAACTCGTAGAAGTCCGAGATCCAGACCATCACCGTGTTCCTCGGCTCGACGATCTTCGGGCGGGCCATCGCCATCGCCAACGGCCCGTCGTTGCCACCGCCGAGGTTGGTGCGGAGCAGGACCTCGAACGGGTCGTGCACCCACGGGGTCAGGTCCAACGCCCGCGTGTCGTACGCGATCAGGTGCACGTCGACCTTGGGCAGCCCGGCGAAGATAGACGCCAGGATGGTGCAGTTGACCATGGAGTCGACCATCGACCCGGACTGGTCCACCACCACGATCAGCCGCGACGGCGTGGTCTTGCGCGCCGTCTGCCGGTAGTAGAGCCGGTCGACGTAGAGGCGCTCGTCCTCCGGGCTCCAGTTCGTCAGGTTCTGCCAGATGGTGCGGTCCAGGTCGAGGTTGCGATAGACCCGCTTGGGCGGCACCGACCGGTCGATGCTGCCGACGCTGGTCTGCGCGACCTGGGTCCGCAACACCTCGGCGACCTCGTCGACGAAGCGGCGGATCAGCGCCTTGGCGTTGGCCAACGCGACGCCGGAGAGATTGGACTTGTCCCGCAGCAGCTGCTCGATCAGCGACATGCTGGGCGTGAGCTGGCGGGCCAGCGTCGGGTCCGCCAGCACCTCCCGCAGGCGCATCCGCCGGACCAGGTCACCCTCGATCCCGGCGAGGGTGGGGCCGAGCCCGGTGCCCTGCCGGCGCAGCTCGCCGGGCGTGCTGCCGAGCGCCTGCTCGAACCACCCGGCGTCCGCCTGCCAGCCGGCCAGTTGACTCGCGGTGACCGGCCCCGCACCGGTGGCGAAGACGTTGAGCAGCAGCTTCGACACCAGCGCCGCGCGCCGGACCTCGGCCTCGCCGGGCTGATGCGGCCCGGCGGTCGACCCGGCCTCCGCCTCGGTGTCGGCCTCTGTGTCGGTGCCGGCCTCCGGCTCGGGGTCGGCCTCCGCCTCGGTGCCGGGGTCGGTGTCGACGAGTAGGCCCCGCAACTCGTCGGCCACCTCGGGGAAGCGCTGCACCACGGTGTCCACCGACACCGACGGGTCCAGCAGGGCGGCCGGCAGGCCGAGGTCCTCGACCACGGCCATGCTCGCCGACTCCAGGGTGGGCTGCTCGTCCGGGTCGAAGATCCGACCCAGCAGCCGCCAGTAGAGCACCTGCCGCCGGTTCGCGGCGGCCCGGTCGTCGGGGGAGTGGGTCATCGGCGCAGCAACCGTCCCGCGCGTTCGCGCAGCACGGCCACGGCGTCGCCCGCCCTGGCCTCGGCCTTGGCCACCCTCGGGTCGGTGACACCCTCGGCCCAGTCACCGTTGTGCGCCTCGACGGGCGCACGTTTGACGCTGGCCTGCACCGCCAGCGGCTGCACCCACCACCGCCCGTCGTCCCAGCGGGCCAGGCCGAGGCAGGCGGTCGAGGCGGCCACGAGTGCGGCGGTGAGCGGACCGGCCGCCGGCAGCCGCTCGACGGCGACGCCGATCGACTCGCCGTCCCGGTCCAGGGTGAGCCCGTCGCCACCCTTGCGTACCCGGTAGCCCTCCAGCAGGACCGGCTCGGCGATCGCGGCCGGATGCCGGTCCAGCGGGGCGGTGGCCGCCGCCGTCGCG
>NZ_SISL01000092.1:0-16968 GCF_004307965.1 Verrucosispora sp. SN26_14.1
GCGCACCGCCGTCGGTCTGCACGACGGCGGTGCGCCCGAACGCCTCGACCGTCGGGTCCGAGGTCGGGGCGTGGGGGCTCACCACGTCGGCCCGTGGGGTGACCGACGCGACGTTCGAGGTCAGGGTGGGTGACATCGACAGGTGGGCCAGCGCGTTCTCGGCGGTGCCGGGCGGGACGGGCAGCAGCGGGAGCCCGGCGAGCAGCCGGTCGACCGGGAACAGCTCGCCGCCGGACCCGCCGCACCGGCCGCACTCGCGGACGTGGCGGGCCAGGCGCTTGCGCCACAGCGGGTGGGGCCGGCCGTCCCAGCCCCGGGTCAGCTCCTGCATCCCGGCGCAGTCGGCGGTCCGCAGCGCGTGGACCACGCTCCGGGCCACCTCCAACTGCTCCTTCATCCGCTGCACCCGCACCGCCGCGTGGGCGGGTGTGAGGCCGAGGGCGGCGGCCAGCTCGGTGCGGTCCAGGTCGCCGGTCGACTCCAGCCACCAGAGCGCCAGCAACGTCTGGTCGTCGGGATCCAGCCAGCGGGTCGCCTCGGCGACCTCCCGCCGCTGGTCGGTCAGGCCGAGCCGGAGGATCGTCAGGCCGGCGAAGTCCGCCGCCGGATCCGGCACCCCGTACGCGACGTCGAGGTCCGAGGTGTGCTCCTGCGCGGCACGGCGCCGCTGTTCGCGATCACGGACCTGCCGGACCGCGATGGCGATCAGCCACGACCGGTAGGCGGTCGGGTCCCGCAACTCGGTCAGGTACCGCACGACGCGCAGCAGCGTCTCCTGGACCACGTCGTCGACGTCGGCGTGCCCGCGCAACGCCCGGCCGACCACGTTGTAGACCAGCGGCAGGGAGGCCGCGAGCAGGGCGTCGAGCGCCTGTGGTTCACCGGCGCGGGCGGCGATCACCAGACTCGCGTCCGCGCCACCCCGGTCTCCGACCCGCATACCCGCCACTCCTCCACGTGTTCGCACCGCCACCGCACTCCGGGCGGACGGGACATCCGGCCGATGCCTCCCCACAGGAGACGGCAGGCCCGGGACGAGATAACAGTTTCCGCGAACATCGTCGTCGGGGCCATGGCCGGTCCGTCACGGACTCAGATCAGGCGGGCGACCTCGTCGCGCATGACCTCGGTGGCGCCACCGCCGATGGCGAGGAAGCGGGCGTCCCGACTGATCCGTTCCACCGGGCCCTCCCGGACGAACCCGGCCCCGCCGTGGAACTGCACCGCCGCGTAGGCGATCTCGTTGGCCAGCTCCGGCAACTGCGCCTTGAGCAGCGCCGCGAACACCCGGCCGTCGGCGCCCCGGTCGAGCTGCGCGGCGGCGTGGTACAGCAGCGTCTTGCCGGCGGCGAGCCGTCCCACCAGGTCCGCGATCCGGTGCCGGACCGCCTGCTTGTCCCAGAGCACCCCGCCGTACGCGGGCCGGGTACGCGCCCAGCCGACGGTGGCGTCCAGCGCCGCCTCGGCCAGCCCGACCGCCTGCGCCGCCAGGCAGAGCCGCTCGTGGTCGAGGCCGCGCATCAGCAACCCGAACCCCGCACCTTCCGGACCGATTCGGTGCGCCACCGGGATCCGGCAGTCGGTGAGGACGAGTTCCCCGGTGTCGGCGCAGTGCCAGCCGGACTTGTCGAAGGTGCGGCCGTTGGCCAGGCCGGGCGCGCTCCGCTCGACGGCGAACAACGACAGCCCGTGCCGACCCGTGTCGCCGGTGCGGGCCACCACGAAGAAGAGGTCGGCGAGGTTGGCGTTGGTGATGAAGGTCTTGGTGCCGTTCAGGACGTACGCGTCACCGTCACGGCGGGCCCGCAGGCCGAGCCGGGTGAGGTCGGAACTCGCCTCGGGTTCGGTCACCGCGAGCGCGGCGACGGTCCGCCCGGCGAGGATCGCCGGCAGCCACCGGTCGACCTGCGCGGCACTGCCGGCCCGGGCCAGGTGCAGCGCGGAGAAGTCGGTGTGGGTGCCGACCGAGCTGGCCACCCCGCCGAAGGTGGAGCGGGCCAGTTCCTCGTGGAACACGACCGCGCCCCGGACGCCCGCCTCGCCGCCGCCGAGGCGGGTCGGGAACGACAGGCCGAGCAGCCCGAGGTCGCCGAGGCGGGTGAACGCGCCCGGTGGTACCCGCCGCTGCCGCTCCCACTCGGGCGCGGCGGGTACCACGTCTCGGGCGACCACCAGCCGGAGCAGGTCGCGCAGGGACCGGTGTTCCTCGGCGAGGAACGTCCGGTCCAGGTCGAGAGCGGCGAGGACGCCGTTGTCACCCGACATCGACCGCTCACCCGGCCCCGGGTCCGGCGGTGGCGGGCGTGCGGGTCTGGTCGTGCCACTGGATCGCCCGGCCCTGGCGCAGTTGCGCGATCGGGTTACCGGCCCGGTCGTGCAGCGTCGACTCGTCGACGCAGAAGTCCTCCGTCGACCAGACCGTCCGGTTGACCACGTGGTGCCAGGCACCCGCGACGTCGCCGACGTCGGGCGCAAAGTGGACGGTGAAGTCCACCGAGGGCACGAAGTGCGGTGGCGGGGCGAGGGTGAACAGGCCGGGCGGCAGCGCGTCGAGAAAGATCGAGGCGACGGCGTGCGGCCCGAGTGCCTCCCCCAGCTCGGCCTCGGGGGCGATCCGTACCCAGGCGGAGGTGCCGTCGGCCAGGCTCGCCGCGCTGCCGGTGCGTACGTCGAGCTGGGCGCTGTAGGCCAGCGGCCGGTGCCGGGGCACGTACGCGGGCAGCGTCTCCGGGTCGCCCCAGGCCGCCGGGTCCTCGCGGCGACGCCAACGGAACCGCTGACCGACCGGCACCAGCGAGGCCATCGCGTGCACCCGCGCCCGGTCCTGCTGGCTGAGCGTGATCCGCACGCTGGCGGTGGCCCGTCCCCGGTGCAGCGTCTCGGTGGTCACCTGCACCGGCCCGGGGCGTACCCCCGCCACGAAGTGCATGGTCACGGCCTGCGGGGCGAAGCCGTCGACGCTGTCGGCGGCGTCCACGATCCGGCCGAGCACGAACCCGCCGAAGATGCCCTGCATCCCGAGCCATCGTTGGGCGAAGACCGGCGAGCCCATCGGCTACCTCTCCCACCGGACGAAGTCCTGCGGTCCCGGTGCCGCGCCCGTGCCGAGCCGTCGCCAGCCGGACAGGTCGGCGGCCAGCACGTCACCGGTGGCACCGGGCGGCACCGAGGTGCCCCGCCGCCAGCGTCCGCCGGGCAGGTCCGGCAAGGAGGCGTCCGGTCCGAGGTGGACGGTGTCGGCCAGCGGCAGCGCGGGGTCCGGCAGCCGGTCGGCGGGGTGGAACTCCGCCGGACCGCCGAACCAGGCGAGCACGGTGGCACCGCCGGGGGCGCTCATCCTGGTCCGGACCGCGCCGGCCGGAATGAAGGTCAGGTCACCCCGGCGGTAGGTGGCGTCGCCGAGCAGCAGCTCGCCGTCGAGCACCACGAACTCCTCGTCGACCAGGTATCCGCCGGGCACGTCGCGGGCGAACCCGGCCGGGAAGTGGCCGTGCACCACGAACGCGCCCGACCGGGAGGCGAGTCGGGTGAGGTGGAAGCCGAGGTTCGCGCCGGGCATCGGCACCTCCCGCCACGGATGGTGGGCGGCGGTCAGGTCGACCTGCTCGGGCCGGGGCGCCCGGCCACGACCGACGGCGGCCCCGGCGGGGCCGGTGCCGCTCATTCGACACCCGCCCGGTCGGCCAGGGCCAGCGTGCGGTGGGCCGAGCGCAGCACCGCCGCGTCGACGAGTCGACCCGACTCGTCGAGGACCACTCCGCTGCCGGCGGCGGTGGCCCGGTCGAGCAGGGCGATGACGGCACGGGCCGCCTGCACCTCCGCCACCGTCGGGGTGTGGACCTCGTGCACCACCGGGATCTGGCGGGGGTGGATGCAGGCACGGCCGGCGAAGCCCTGCCGGCGCAGCCGACGCGTCGAGTCGGCCAACGCCACCGGGTCGGCGGTGATCGTGGACACCGGCCCGACCGGCGGATGCAGGCCGGCGGCGGCGCTGGCCACCACCACCTGGCTGCGGATCGGGGCCAGTTCGGCGTCGTCGGCACCGGGTTCGAGGCCGAGTTCGCCCGCGAGGTCGACCTCGCCGATCTGGAGCTGGTAGACCCGCGCCTGCCGGGCCAGGGCGGGGACGTCGAGCAGGGCGGCGGCAGTCTCCACCAGCGGCATCAGCAGGGTGTCGTGGTCACCGGCGGCGGCGAGCAGCTCGGCCGCGGCGGCCACGTCGGCCGAGGTGTCCACCTTGGCCAGCACCACTCCGGTCAGGGCCGGCGCACCGGCGAGTGCCCGCAGGTCCGCCTCGGCGAGGGGACCGGAGTTGACGCGTACCCAGATCGGCAGGTCGGTCGGGCGGCCGGCGAGCCAGGCCATCACGGCGTCGCGGGCGGCGGCCTTACCGGCCAGCGGCACCGCGTCCTCCAGGTCGACGATGAGCGCGTCGGCTCCCCGCTCCGGCGCCTTGGCCAGCTTGTCGGCGGCGTTGCCGGGCACGTACAGGTAGGAGCGGGGTGGAGGGGGCACACCCATCAGATCGTCACCTCGCCCCGCACCAGGGCCTTGGCGACGACGGTACGCAGCACGTCGTTGGTGCCCTCGCCGATGCTCATCAGGATCGCGTCCCGGTAGAGCCGCTCGACCTCGAACTCGGTGGAGTAGCCGTACCCGCCGTGGATCTTCATCGCCTCGATCGCGGCCTCCAGGGCCACCTCCGAGCAGAAGATCTTCGCCATGCCGGTCTGCGCGTCGGCGCGTCCCCGGCGTACCGCATCGGCCGACCAGTACGCCATCAGCCGGGCTGCCTGGACCTGGGTGGCGATGGTGGCGAGCTGGAGCTGGACGGCCTGGAAGTCGGCGATGTGCCTACCGAACGCCTTGCGCTGGCCGGCGTAGCCGAGCGCCTCCTCGTGGGCGCGCTGGGCGATGCCGACCGAGCGGGCGGCGATGTTGACCCGGCCCCACTCCAGGGCGGAGAGCGCCTGCTTGAGTCCGGTGCCCTCGACGCCGCCGAGCAGCCGGTCGGCGGGCACCCGTACGTCGTCGAGCAGCACCTCGCAGGACTCGGTGCCCTTGTAGCCGAGCTTCGGGATGTCCCGGGTGACGGTGAAGCCGGGCAGGTCGGCGTCGACCAGGAGGACGCTCATGCCCCGGTGCGCCGGCACGGCCGTCGGATCGGTCTTCACCAGCACCGGCAGCGGGTCGGCGTACCGGGCGTTGGTGATCCACATCTTGGTGCCGTTGACCACGTAGTGGTCGCCGTCGCGGCGGGCGGTGGTGCGGATGCCCTGGAGGTCGGTGCCGGCGTCCGGCTCGGTCAGCCCGATGCCGGTGCGGCGCTCACCGGTCGCCAACCCCGGCAGGTACGTCTGCTTCTGCTCCTCGGTGCCGTGCATGGCGATCATGCGGCAGGCCAGCGAGTGGCTGCCGAGGATGCCGGCCACACCCATCCAGCCGCGCGAGATCTCCTCGAAGACCAGGGCGAACGACACCGGGTCGAGATCGAGGCCGCCGTACGACTCGGGGACGGTGATGCCGAACAGCCCCATGTCAGCCATCCCCCGCACTATCTCCGTCGGGTAGCGGCCGGTCTGTTCCCACTCCCGCGCCACCGGGATGATCTCCCGGTTCACGAAGGAACGCAGCAACTGCTGGAACTCGCGTTGCTCCTCGGTGAGGGTGAAGTCCATCGGTGCCTCCTGGGGGTGACGTCAGCGGGGTGCGCGGCGGAAGATCGGCAGGGCGCGGCCGTCGGGCAGGTCGACCCAGTCGACCCGGACCCGGTCGCCGATCCGCCAGCCGTCGAGGTCGTCCGGGCCGTCGGCGACGAGCCGGGTGAGCAGCAGCGGGCCCTCGGCGAGCCGGACCCGGGCGACGGTGTACGGCGCGGCCAGGTCCCGCCGGGGCGGACGGTGCACCACCGTGTACGTGTCGACCTGCCCGTCGCCGCCGGTCTCGGTGAAGCCCAGACCGGTGGTCGCCCCGCAGCGGGTGCAGACCGCGCGGGGCGGAAGCTGGCGGTGCCCGCAGCCGGTGCATTCCTGCACCACCAGACGATGCTCGCGGGTCGCCTGCCACCAGCCCTCGGTGAGGTCGTCGGCGGGCGGCACCTCGGGTGGCGGGTTCATCAGCGCACCCCCAGCACGACGGTGGCGTGGGTGGACAGGATCGCGCCGGTGCCGTGCGCGACCGCGATCCGGGCGTCCGGCACCTGCCGGGCACCGGCCTCACCGCGCAACTGGCGTACCGCCTCCACCAGCAGCAGCACCCCGAACTGGCCCGGGTGGCAGTAGGACAGGCCGCCGCCGGAGGTGTCCAGCGGCAGGGCACCGCCCGGCCGGATCCGGCCGTCGGCGATGAAGTCGAGCACTTCGCCCTCACCGCAGAAGCCGAGCGCCTCCACGCTCAGCGCGGCGGTGATCGTGAACGAGTCGTACACCTGCACCACGTCCACGTCGGCCGGGGTGATCCCGGCGCGCGCGTACGCCTCGGCGGCGGCCTGCCGGGCCCCGGTGTCGAGGATGTCGTCGGCGCCGGTCATCGAGGCGGTGGTGGAGCGTTCCCCGTAGCCGAGCACCGCGACCGGGGTCTGCCGCAGGTCGCGGGCCCGCTCGGCACTGGTGAGCACGATCGCACCGCCGCCGTCGGTGACGAGGCAGCAGTCCGCGACGGTCAACGGGGTGGAGACCATCGGCGCGGCGCGGACCTCGTCGACGGTCAGCGGGGGCGCGTCGTGGCGGTACGCGGCCGGGTTGAGCCGGGCCCACTCGCGCGCCGCGACGGCGATCTCGGCGAGCTGCTCCGGGGTGCCGCCGTACCGGTGCAGGTACGCCTGCGCCGCCATCGCGTAGTACGAGATCGGGTAGAGCGGCGCGTACGGTGTCTCGAACTGTGCCTCCGGGGTGTGCTGCTCGACCACCCCGGCGAGGCTGCGGGAACGCGCGGACCGCTGGTTGGACGCGAAGCTGACCACCACGACGTCGGCCTGACCGGCGCCGATCGCCTGCACCGCGCGGGCGACCATCATCTCCGCCGCGCTGCCGCCGACGAAGCTGGCGTCGACCCAGCGGGGACGTACTCCGAGATGTTCGGCCAGCGAGGTGGTGGAGAAGCGGGAGATGCCGGTGGTGGCGAGCCCGTCGACGTCCGCGAGCGCCAGTCCGGCGTCGGCGAGGGCCCGGGTGATCGCCTGGGTCTGCAACGTCAGCGTGCTGGCGGTGGTGACGCCGAGGTCGGACTCGGCGGCGCCGACGACGGCCACCGACGCACGGTCGCGCCCGGTCACGTCGTCCCCTCCGGCACGGGTACGGCAGCCGACGCGCCCGGCCCGTCGGCGGTGCCGAGCAGCACGGTCGCCCGGGCCGGCCGGGCCGCCGGACGCTCGGGGCCGTAGTCGCTGGCGAGGATGGTGGCGGCCAGCTCGACCTCGATCCGGTCGTCGGCGACTCCGACCACGGTGCCGGTGCACCGCACCGTCTCCCCGGCGAACATCAGGTTGCGGAAGGTGAAGGAGAGCTGCTGCACGAAGCATGCCGGGCCGAAGGTGTCCTGGATCAGCTCCACGAAGAGGGCGCCGAAGACCTGCCCGTCGACCACCGGGCCGGGCACCCGGGCGGCGGCCACGAACTCCGGGTCGTAGTGCAGGCGGTACCAGTCCCAGGTGGCACCGGCGTAGGCCACCATGTCGACCAGGTCGATGGTGCGGCGCAGTTCCGGCAGGGTGTCGCCGACCCGGGGGCTCATCCGGCCTCACCGTCCAACGCGACCAGGATGATCGTCTCCTCGTTGACGGCGAGCAGGTCGCCGTCCTGGTTGGTGTAGGTGGCCCGGGAACCGACGATCAACATGTCCTTGCCGTCGCGGGTGCGCTTCTCGGTCAGGTCGTGGATCTCCCACGTCGCGGTGATCACGTCGGACGGCCGGACCCTCCGGTGGAAGGTGTACGCGTTGCCGCCGCGAACCTGCCGGGTGCCCGGCACGTTCAGGTGCCAGGAGTGCCCGGCGTAGCCGTCCCGGTCCATCGGCAGACCGGTGTACTGCCCGGTCTCGCAGATCAGCGTCGGCGGCGCGGTCACCCCGGGCAGCCCCTGCGCGCGGGCGTACGCGCCGTCCCGGTAGATCGGGTTGTCGTCGCCGATCGCCTGGGCGAAGTAGCGGCAGGCGGCGGCACCGAGGGCTTCCGGCGCGGTGTACACCCGGCGGCTGCCCAGCAGCGCCCGCACCTCGTCGGTCAGCAGGCTCATCGGCTCCCCCCGGCGTTCTCGGCAGGCTCGGTGGGCTCGGGGTAGACGGCCGTCGGGAAGACCTCCAGCAGGAACTCCGGGCGCAGCAGCGCGGCGCAGATCGCCCCGGTCGACGCCGGCCAGGGCGGGCCGAGCAGCCGCTCGCGTACCCCGGCCACGGCCCGGTAGTCGCCGATCGCCGACGCCACGCAGTACTCGGTGGTCTCCACCAGGTCCTGCGGGCCCAGCCCGGCGTGCTCCAGCAGGTGCCGGATCGCGCCGTAGGTCACCTCGGCCTGCGCGCCGATGTCGTCGGGGTGCAACGCCTGCTGGGTCTGCATGTCCAGGGCGGCGAACCCGGACATGTACAACGTCCGGCCGGCGCGTACCCCGGGCGCGTAGGTCAGCGAGTCGTAGCGCGACCAGCCCGGGTTGACCAGTTCGAGTGGGTGCCGCGAGGCGGTGACGTCGATGGCCACCAGCACGTCGGGGTGGTGCAGCCGACTCATCAGGATGCCGCCGGCCCCCGGATAGACACCGGCGCCGCCGAGGCGTTCGCGGCGGACCCGGTGGGTCTTGCGGTACACGTCACGGGTCGCCGGAGTGGAGTAGTCGTAGGTGGTGACGGCGGCGTCCAGGGAGAGCCCGACGGCGGTCAGCAGGTCTTGTGCCCGGTCCAGGCAGTACGCGTACTGGCTGACGAAGTCGCCGGGGTGGACCACCTCACCGGAGGCGTCCAGCGGCAGCATGGTCGGCAGGTAGACCGCGCCGTCGTGGCCGTCGCGCACCGGCGAGGGCACCCAGGTCCCGGCGGCGCGGGGTTCGCTGGCCGCGAGCGTCTGCCCGCCACCGGCCACCGCGTGCAGCTCCACCTCGATCAGCGCGGCCCGGCGTACCAACCGCTCCACCACCACGGTGCGGACCACCGGCTGGTGGTCGCCGAAGACCTCGGCGCGGACGGCCGCCGCGACGGCGTACTCGTCGAGGCCGGCGACGGTGATGTTCTCGGTGACGCGGGTGACGTCGGCCGGACCGTGCCCGGCGGCCTCCAGGATGGCCAGCACCTTCCGGTACGCGGTGCGGGCCTGACTGGCCATGTCACCGCCGACGGTCATCCGACCCAACGCGGGGTCGAGCGCGGCGGCGGTGTGGCCTGAGGTCCAGGCCGCGTCACCGTCGGCCAGGCCGAGGCAGAAGGTGAACCCGTCGTACGGGAACCAGGGGAAGTGGGCGGGGCGGATCGCGGACAGCGGCACGTGGGTCTCCCGGGTCAGTCACCGGCGGCGGCCAGAGCCGCCACGATCGGGTCGAGGCTGTCGAGGTCGTCGAGGCGGCGCACCAGGTCGACGACGGGCGTACCGACGTCACCGGCGTTGCCGAGGAACTTGGCGGTCAACTCGTCGTCGCCGAGTGGGGCGTCCGGCCCACCGCCGCTGCGGGGCACCGTGCCGCGTACGGTCGTGCCGTCGGCGAGGGTGAGCACGACGGCGCCGGGGGCGTCGGCGGCGTGCCCACCGGTGTCGACGATCCGCCAGCGCACCCGGTCGGCGAGGGCCGCCACGTCGGCGCGGGCGATCGAGTCGGGTCGGTAGCTGGCGGTCGTCAGGTCACCGTCGAGCAGCGTCGCGGCGACACTCCACGGCAGCGAGAACTTCGCCGCGTACGGGGTGGCCGGTCGGGCCAGGTCCCGGCCGGGTCCGCAGACGGTGGGTGCCGAGTCGGGATGCACGTCGACGTCGACGCGGGTGACGGCGGCCGGGTCGGCGGGGAATCCGGGTTGCCGACGGGCGTCCCGGGCGGCGTCGATCGCGGCGTGGGAGAGCTGGCAGGCCGGATAGGGCTTGATGCCGATCCGGGTGGTCTCCCACCGGGTGCCGAGCCTGTCCACGATCGACGCGGGTTCCACCGGACCGGCGGCCAGGGCGTCGAAGACGCCGTGCGGGCCGTCGAGGACGTTCGCCGGCCCGGAGGCACCGGCGGCGGCGAGCCGGGCGGCGAGCACCCCGGCGTGTGAGGCGAAGCCGGGGTGCAGTTGCTTGGTCGACGCACCGGTGTGCAGGAAGGCGAGCAGGCCACCGGCCTGGCTGCCGGCGATGCCGAGGGCGTCGGTGGCCCGGGCCGCATCGAGACCTAGCAGCCGCGCGGTGACCAGCGCGGACGAGAAGACCCCGGCGACCATGGTGGCGTGCAGGCCACGGGAGTGGAAGCCGTGCGGGGCGGCGGCGGCAACCCGGCACACCGTCTCGTAGCCGACCACGGCGGCGGTGAGCACCTGCCGACCGGTGGCGCCCACCTGCTCGCCGACGGCGAACGCGGCGGGCAGCACCACGGCGGTGGCGTGCACCAGACCGGCGGCGTGCGTGTCGTCGAAGTCCAACGCGTGCACCAGGGCACCGCTGGCCAGCGCGGCGGCCGGGGCACCGATCCGGGCACGGCCGCCGAGCGGCGTGGCCTCCGCCGGGCCGCCGAGGTCACGGGCGACCACCAGCACCGGATCGACCACGCCCGCGCGCCGCCCGGCCAGTGCGGTGCCCAGGCCGTCGAGCAGGTGTCGCCGCGCGGCGTGCCGCACCGGCTCCGGCAGCTCGACGGTGCCGGTCGCCCACTCGGCCAGGTCGGACGCGATCATCGGCTGGCCGCCTCCGTGCCGGGATCGGCGGTACGCGGCGGCGGGCTGTCGCTGGTCGCGCCACCGTCGCCGTCCGGTCCGAACGCGCCCGCCTCGGCGAGGACGGCAACCGCCTGCGGGTCGAGGCCGAGCAGCTCACCGGTGACGGTGGCGAAGTCCTCATTGCGCAGCGGAGCCCGCCGGTACGCGGGCGGCTCGTCGCCGACCCGGACGGGGCTGGCGAGCTGCTGCACGGTGCCGAAGCGGGGATGGTCGGTGGTGACGATCAGGTCGCGGGCCGCGGTGTGCTCCTCGGTCAGCGCGGCGCCCACGTCGTTGATCGGGCCGCACGGGATCGCGGCGGCGTACAGCTCGGGCAGCCACTCGTCGACGGTCCGTTGCCGGAAGATGTCCGCCAGCGCGGCGAGCAACTCCTCGCGGTTCTCCCGCCGGGCACCGAAGTTCGCGTACGGCGACCCGTCTTCGGCCCACTCCGGGTGGCCGACGAGCGTGGCCAGCCGGGCCCAGAACTTCTCCTTGGCGCAGCCGACCACCATCCAGCCGTCCTTGGCCTCGAAGACCTGGAAGGGCACCAGGGACGGGTGGGCCGAGTGATGGGTGCGCACCGGCGCGAACCCGGCGTTGAGGTGCCAGGTGGCCGGGTAGGTGAGCAGCGAGATCGCGGTGTCGTAGAGGCTGACGTCGCAGTCCATGCCGACGCCGTCGCGGCGTGCGGCGTGCACCCCGGCAAGCAGCGAGATGGCCGCGACGAACCCGCCGGAGAAGTCGACCAGCGACAGCCCGGACTTGGTCGGCGGGCCGTCGGGCTCGCCGGTCAGCTCCATCCAGCCGGCC
Organism: Verrucosispora sp. SN26_14.1; assembly: GCF_004307965.1. Lineage (NCBI taxonomy): Bacteria > Bacillati > Actinomycetota > Actinomycetes > Micromonosporales > Micromonosporaceae > Micromonospora > Verrucosispora sp. SN26_14.1. The sequence continues at coordinate 11,674 of NZ_SISL01000092.1, forward strand.
AGTCCCTGGAGGATGTAGTCGTAGCCGGGCTCGGCGTGGCGGGGCCCGGTCATCCCGAAGCCGGTCAGCGAGACGCAGACGATCCGGGGGTTGAGGTGCTTGAGGTCGTCGTAGCGGATGCGCATCTTCGCCGGCACGTCGCCACGCAGGTTGGAGTAGACCACGTCGGAGACGGCGACCAGTTTCTCGAACACCTCCCGGCCGGCGTCGGTGCTCAGGTCCAACGAGAGACTGCGCTTGTTGCGGTTGAACGTCTCGAAGAAGAGCGAGTCCTCGTCCTGCGCGTACGGCGGGACGTACCGGCCCACGTCGCCACCGGCGCGCGGGTCCTCGATCTTGATGACCTCGGCACCGAGGTCGGCAAGGTGCACGGTGCCGAACGGTCCGGCGCCGTACTGCTCGATCGCGATGATGCGGATGTCGGCCAGGGGTCTCATGTGGCGGCTCCGGTCATCTCGGCGATCAGGGCGATGATCTCGTCCTGGGCGGCTCGGGTGTCGGCGGCCGGCAGCCCGTGGGTGGGCGGGCTCAGCTTGACCGAGTCGGCGATCCCGTCGTACGCGGTGATCCGGTCGGCGACGTCGGCGCGGGTCCCGGTCAGGGTGAGCGCGTCGACCATCCGGTCACTGACGGCGTCGGCGAGGTAGTCGGCACCGGCTCCGGCCCGGAACGCGTCGACGACCTGCTGCTGGTCGTCGGCGAGGTCGTGGAAGGCGAAGAAGTCGGCGTAGGTGCGAACGGTGGCGTAGAAGCCGACCAGGCCGGCGGCGCGGCGACGGGCCACCTGGCGGTCGTCGGCGATCGAGCAGCACGCCGAGACGACGACGTCGAGGTCAGCGCGGGTCCGGCTGTCGGCGCGGTCGATGCCGACGGTCAGGTCGGGCAGGATCTGCTCGGCGAGGTAGCGGGGCGAGCAGAGTTCGTGGCTGATCCACCCGTCACCGATCTCACCGGCCAGGCGGGTCATCAGCGGTCCCATCGCGGCCAGGTAGACCGGGATCGCCTCGGCCGGCACCGCGAAGGGGCGCTCGTAGCCCCGGATCCGCATCGGCTCGTACTCGCCGTCGAGCAGCATCGGCTCGCCACTGGTGCAGTGCCGCCAGAAGTGCCGGATGTTGCGGACGCTCTCCCGCATGTGCGGCACGGGCTTGCCGAACACCACGTTGTGCCAGTCCTCGTTGAGACGCTTGACGCCCGAGCCGAGGCCCAGCACGAACCGTCCACCGGAGAGTTCGTCCAGGTCGAGCGCCTCCAGAGCGGTGATCATCGGGCTGCGGGTGAAGGCGAGCGCGATGCACGTGCCGATCCGGGCGGTCTCGGTGGCGGCGGCCAGCGCCGCGGCCGTGCCGGTGGCACTACGGTGCAGCTCGGAGACCCAGAGCACCTCGGCGCCGGCCCGCTCGGCCCGCCGGCCGGCGTCGGCCACCTCGGCGAGCGTCTCGCCCCACGGCTGGTACGTCAGACGCAGTGTCATGCGCCCGCCCCGTCCGGAAGGGACAGTGGCGTGGCGGCGACCGGGAAGATCCCCTCGACCTGTTCGGCGCCTCGCTTGTAGACGTAGAAGGTGCGTTTGAAGGCGCACACCTGCTTGCCGTCCTGGTTGAGCGTGCGGGTGCGGACGGTGACGATGCCGGCGTGCGGCCGGGAGCCCGACTCGCGCTTCTCCAGCACCAGGGACTCGCTGTAGAGCGTGTCTCCGGCGAACACCGGGTGCGGCAGGCTGATGTCGTCCCAGCCCAGGTTGGCGAAGGCGTTCTGGGTGAGGTCGGTGACGCTCTGCCCGACCGCGATGGCCAGCGTCAGGGTCGAGACGACGAGCGGTCTGCCGAACTCGGACCGGGCGGCGTACTCGGCGTTGAAGTGCATCTGACTGGTGTTCATCGTCAGCAGGGTGAACCAGGTGTTGTCGGTCTCGGTGACGGTGCGCCCGAGCGGGTGCTGGTAGACGTCACCGACCTGGAAGTCCTCGAAGAAACGTCCGGTCCATCCTTGGCGCACCGTCATCGGTCGATCCTTTCGACAGCCCTGAACTGCCGCTAGTTTATTTGTCTGACTTTTTACGTGTCAAGGCTCCGTAAGCGATCTGGACTGCAAATACAGGCACACGAAAAGGCGTCCTGTCACCGTTCGACAGGACGCCTTGATGAAACCTCAGAACTTTAGGGTGACTTTCCTTTCACCGCTGCTCGTACGCCCGCCGCACCGTGCCGAGATGGGCCCGCATCGCCTCGCGCGCACCGGCCTCGTCCCGGGCCTGCACGTACCCGCAGATCTCGGTGTGCTCGGCGTCGATCTGGCTCCAGTACTCCGCCGGCATGTCCCGATCCGCCGTCCGCGCCTGCAACACCCGGAACACCGGCTCGACCATCACCCCGAGCAGTTGGTTGCCGGTCGCCTCGACCAGCACCCCGTGGAACGTCACGTGCTCCCGGAACTTGCGGCCCCGGGCGCGGGTCAGCTTCTCCCGCTCCACCGCCTGGCGCATCAACGTCAGGTGCTCGTCGGCGTGGCGCAGCGCGGCCAGCCCCGCAGCCGGCACCTCCAGGCTCTCCCGCGCCTCCAGCAGATTGTCCAGCGTGATGTCGCGCGCCCCGGACATCAGCCCGAGACTCATCTCCAGATACTCGCTGACCTGGTCGAACTGGACCCGCGCCACGAACGTCCCGCCGGTGGTGCCCCGGGTGGTCCGGATCAGGTCCTTGGAGGCCAGCACCCGCAGCGCCTCCCGGATCGTGCTCCGGCTGACCCCGAAGATCTCGGACAGCTCGATCTCGGTGGGCAGCCGGTCACCCGCCGTCAACGAACCGTCCAGGATCCGCTCCCGGAGCTGGTCGGCCACCTGCTGGTAGGCCGGGCGCACCCGGGTGACCCCGAGCACCTCGGGACCCTTGCGGCCACCCGGGATCACCTGCTCCGGCCGGGCAGTCTGGGCCCCCGTCACGTCCTTGGCCATGGTCACTCCGGCTCCGCATCCCCTCGGCCCCGCACTCTGAGGGGCGGCTTCGTCGCGAACAACCACGGTAGGGCATCCGATGCTCGGCGCAGCGTCACCCATGGCCGACTCCGGTACCTCAAAAGTCCGCGCCCGTGGCGCCCGCCGACGCCGACGCCGTGGCCAGCTCGCCGACCAGGGCACGAGTCGCGGCCCGCTCCTGCGGCGTGCCGTAGAGCTGTGCCGCGAACGTCGTCGCCCCGGCCGCCTCGTACCGGCCGATCTCCGCCCGCACCTCGGCGGCGTCGCCGACGATCGCCATCTGGTTGGCCCGCGCGAAACCCTCCCGGTCGAGCATCGCACGGTACGACGGCTTGTCGTCGTACCAGCCGAGCACCGGGTCGATGGCGGCACGGGCGCGACCGGGATCGTCGGTCACGCAGACCGCTGCGGTCACCACCACCTCGGGCGTCGGTCGACCCGCCCCGTCCGCCGCCGCGGTGATCGTCGGCACGGTCAGCTCCGCGAGCGTACGCGGACCGACCATCCAGGTCACCGTGCCGGAAGCCAGTTCGCCGGTGAGTTCCAGCATCTTCGGACCGAGCGCGGAGACCATCACCGTCGGCACCGGCGGGTCCCCGGCGATGGTCAGGTCACCCCGGGCGGTGACCACCTCGCCGGAGAACCGGACCCGCTGCGTCAACGCCCCGTTGAGCGCCGTCAGGTACTCGCGCATGTACCGGGCCGGGCGGGCGTACGACATGCCCCAGCAGGGCTCTACCACCTGCGGATGCGACGGGCCGACGCCGAGCACCAGCCGCCCGCCGATCAGCATGTTGGTGGTGAGCGCCTGCTGGGCCAGCGCCATCGGGTGGCGCGGGTACACCGGCACCACGGCGGTCCCGATCCGCAGCCGCGACAGACCGCGCCCGACCGCCCCGATGACGGTCAACGCGTCGTGCCCGAACCCCTGGGTCAGCCAGACACTGGCGATCCCGTCGGCCTCCGCACCGTGCAGCAGCTCCTCGATCTCGTCGATCTCCTCGATGTGGCTGAAGATCCCGTACTCCATCAACGGCCTCCCCCGTCACCGTGCCGGAACTCCCGCATCGTCGCTCCCCGGTGCTGCGCCGAGGCGTCCGACCGGGCCAGCATCGCCAGCCCGAACGCCTCGGCGGCGCCCCGCTGCGCCTGCACCGCCGTCCAGACCGTCTCCACGGTGGTGGTCAACACGTCGAGCGGGTGCCGGGCGATGTCCGCGGCGATCGCCAGCGCCCGCCCGGTCAGCTCCTCCGCCGAGGTCACCTCGGTGACCAGACCGAGTGCGTGCGCCCGGCGGGCGTCGATCCGGTAGCTGCGCCCGGTGAGCACCATGCGCATCACCTCGCCGAGCGGCAACCGACTCAACGCGCCCACCGCCTCGACCGGGTTCGCCAGACCGACGTCGTGGTGGGTGTCGAAGAACGTGGCGTGCGCGGCGCAGAGCACCACGTCCGCGTCGTTGACGAAGTGCCAGCCGCCGGCACAGCAGTGCCCGTTCACCGCGGCCACCACCGGCTTGAACACCCCCATGTCGCGGGCGGTCAACGCGACCCGCCCGGCGTGGTCCAGCGACGGGCTGGTGACCCCGGCGTCGAGGGTGTCGTCGACGTCGAAGCCGGTGCAGAAGCCGCGCTCGCCGGCACCGGTGACCACGGCCGCGTGCAGCCCGTCGTCGGCCCCGAACGCCTGCCAGGTCCGACGCAGCTCGTCGACCATCGTCCGGTCGTACGCGTTGAGCCGGTGCGGCCGGTCCAGGGTGACCAGCAGCACCCGGTCGTGGCGGGCCAGACCGAGCGTGGTGGTCCGGGGCAGTCCGCTCATGCCGGTCCGCCCGCGTCGGCCGCCGGCAACGGGCTCAGCAGGTACGACCGGGTCATCCGCAGCACCGTCTCGTCGCGCTGGTTGCGGACGTCGTCGTGGACCGCGCCGACGTACATACGGCCGCCCCGGGTCGGTTCGAAGCGGGACACCTCGATCCGTACCCGCAGCGTGTCCCCGACGTACACCGGAGCCAGGTAGCGGATCTCGTCGATGCCGAGCGCGGCGTGACAGTCCACCCCGGCGGCGTTCCAGGCGGCGTACATCGTGGTGGAGGTGAGCCCGGCGGCGATCGCGATCAGGCACGGACCGCCGAGGATCGGGCGACCGAAGCCGGTCCGGCGCATGTACTCGACATCGGTGTGCAGCGGCCCGTTCTCCCACGAGACATTGACGATCGCGGCGAAGTCGCCGTCGGTCAGGGTCCGGGCCGGGGTCAGCAGTACCGCGCCGGCCGCGAACGCGGTCGGCAGCCGGGGGGTCAGCGGCGGACCGGCCACGGG
>NZ_SISL01000093.1:0-16942 GCF_004307965.1 Verrucosispora sp. SN26_14.1
GAACTGCTGGACGCCCGCTTCTGGGGCCACCACGAGGTCGGCGAGCCACCCCGACCGGCCCGGCTGGTGCTGCTCGGCGGGCTGGTCGCCGGCGTGGTGCTGCTGCTGGTCGGCGCCGGTACCGGTCAGTCGGGTGCCCAGTTGCCGCTGCTGCTGACCCTGCCACCGGCCGCCTTCGCGCTGGCCGCGCTGCGGGCCCTGGCCCGGCGTGCCGACCGGCGGCACGGTCGCCTCCCCACCGCCTGGCTGGTCGGGCTGGGCGTGTTCGGTCCGCTGGCCTTCACCGACCCGGAGGAGGTCACCCTGCTCCTGTCGGGCAGCCGGGACATCCCGTTCTGGGTGGCCGTCACCACCGGCGCCGGGCTCCTCGTCGCGCTGCTGCTGTCGGCCGCGTACGCGGTGGTGCTGGCCCGGCCCTCGGCGCGCCCGCCACGCCGGGCCACCGCCTGGACGACCGCCGTGGTGATGCTGCTGACGGTCGGCGTCGGTGGCGTCGTCGCCGGCCAGCCCGGGCTGCACGGGGAACGGTTGTTCGTGGTGCTGCGCGAGCAGGCCGATCTGACCGGTCTGCCCGCCGGGGCGGGGAAGGCAGGTCGGGACGCCCGCGCCGAGGAGGTCTACCGGCGTCTGGTCGACACCGCCGAGCGGACCCAGGCCGACCTGCGCCGGGACCTGCGCCGGCTACGGCTGGACCACACCGCCTACTACCTGGTCAACGCGATCGAGGTGGACGGCGGGCCGGTGGCGCGAGCCTGGTTGTCGACCCGACCCGAGGTGGCGAAGGTCCTGGTCAGCCAGCGGCTGCGTCCGCTACCGGTGCCGGACGGTACGACGCGCGGCGACGCGTCCGCGCCGACCGGCCCACCCTGGAACATCACCATGATCGGTGCGGACCGCGTCTGGTCCGAGCTGGCGGCGACCGGCGCCGGGGTGACGGTGGGGAGTTCGGACTCCGGAGTGGACGGTGGACATCCGACCCTCGCCCCGGGTTTCCGGGGCGGTGACGACTCGTGGTTCGACCCCTGGAACGACACCCGTACGCCGACCGACCGCAGCGGGCACGGCACCCACACGGCGGGCAGCGCCGTCGGGCGGGGTGGTATCGGTGTGGCACCGGGGGCGCAATGGGTGGGCTGCGTGAACCTCGACCGCAACCTGGGCAGCCCCGCCGCGTACCTGGACTGCCTCCAGTTCATGCTGGCGCCCTTCCCGCCCGGCGGCGACCCGTTCGCGCAGGGGCGCCCGGCCCGGGCCCCGGAGATCCTCACCAACTCGTGGGGCTGCCCACCGATCGAGGGCTGCGACCCCCGGGTGCTGCTGCCGGCCGTCGACGCGCTGGAGGCCGCCGGGATCCTGGTGGTGGCCGCCGCCGGCAACACCGGCCCGTACTGCCGGTCCATCCAGGACCCGCCGGCCCCGTACCCGGACGTGCTGACGGTCGGTGCGGTGGACGAGCGGCGGCGGGTCACCGACTTCTCGTCCCGGGGACCCACCCCGTCGGGCGTGAACAAGCCGGACCTGGTGGCGCCGGGCGCGGACGTCCTCTCCGCGATGCCCGGGGGCGGTTACGCCACGCTCGCCGGTACGTCGATGGCGACCCCGCAGGTGGCCGGCGTGGTGGCGTTGATGTGGTCGGCCAACCCGGACCTCGTCGGTGACCTGGACCGGACCCGGCGGATCCTGCGCGAGACGGCCACCCCGATCGACGCCCCGACCGGCTCCGGCAACTGCGGCGGTACGGCGAACGTGGCCGGTGCCGGGCTGGTCGACGCGTACGCCGCCGTCGAGGCCGCCCGGGACTGACGCCGGACCACGGACTGACACCGGACTCGATGTGATCTAGGGTCGGCTGCCATGGACGCGACCACCATCGCCGAGTTGACCGTCGAGCGGGCCGCCGAGGTGGTCGAGCTCTGTCGCCGGGCGCTCGACCTGCCGGAGGACGCGGCCGAGGCGGAACCGCTCGTGGCGACGCTCTGGCACCGGGCCGCCGCCGACCGGCCGGTGCGGGTGTTCGGCGCGTACCGGGGTGACGACCTGGTCGGGGTCCTGATCGGATCGCACTCCGGCGAGGCGGGGCACGTCGACCTGCTGGCCGTGCACCCGCGGGTACGCCGTCAGGGCGTGGCCCGGGCCCTGCTCGGGCACGCCGAACGGGCGCTGGCCGAGTCGGGCGCGGTCGAGATGGTGCTCGCCGGCAACCCGCCGTACTACGGCTGGCCCGGCATCGACGTCCGCTACACCCCGGCGATCTGTCTCGCGCTCGCCCTCGGCTACCGCCAGGACCGCACCGCGTGGAACATGACCGCCGACCTGTCGTCCGACTCGTCACCGGCGCTGCGCGCCACCGAGGCGGCCGAGGCCCGGCTGGCCGGGCAGGGCGTGACGGTACGCCGGGCCGAGCCGAGCGACCTGCCGGCGCTCACCACCTTCGCCCGTACCACCTTCGGCGGGGCGTGGGACGGCGAGCTGGCCGGTTCGGTGGGTCGCCCCGACGCCGGCTGCCATCTGGCCGAGCGCGACGGCGAGCTGCTCGGCTTCGCCGCGTACGGATCGTCCCGGCCGAGCTGGTTCGGGCCGATGGGCACCGTCCCCGCTGCCGAGGGGTCCGGCATCGGCGGCGTCCTGCTGCGGCGCTGCCTGCGGGACCAGCGGACGGCCGGCATCGAGTTCGCGCAGATCGGCTGGGTCGGTCCGGTGCCCTTCTACTCGCGCAGCGCGGGTGCCCGGATCGAGCGGGTCTTCTTCCTGTACCGCAGGGCGCTCGGCAGCCCGAACGAGTCAACCGGCGCATAGGCGCCGATACCACCGTTCACCCTCCCCGGTCATCGACGCCCCCTACGGTTTTGCGTAGAGGAGGCAGCCATGACCACGGATGACGAGCAGACCCGGGACACCCTGGCGGTGCCCTTGGTCGCGGTTCCCGAACTCCCGGCCCAACTGCCGATCGACCGGCTGGACTACGGCGACGCCGAGCAGTTGGCGGAGATGACCGGGGCAGCCGAACCACCCGAGGAGCCGCTCATCCTGGTCGACGAACCGGCACCGCACCGCCCACCGTACGACCGGGCGCAGCAGCGGCGCGACGAGCGGCCGCTACCGACATAGGAAAAGGGCGGACCGCTGACGCGGCCCGCCCTTTCCGGCGTGTGGAGCTGGACTCAGAAGTCCATGTCCCCGCCACCCGGACCAGCCGGGGCAGCCGGGGTCTTCTCCGGCTTGTCCGCCACGACGGCCTCGGTGGTGAGGAACAGCGCGGCGATCGACGCGGCGTTCTGCAGCGCCGAGCGGGTCACCTTGGCCGGGTCGATGATGCCCGCGGCCAGCAGGTCCACGTACTCACCCGACGCGGCGTTCAGGCCGTGACCGGCGTCGAGGTTGCGGACGCGCTCGACGACGACGCCACCCTCCAGGCCGGCGTTGACGGCGATCTGCCGCAGCGGGGCGTCCAGCGCGATCTTGACGATCTGCGCGCCGGTCGCCTCGTCGCCGGCCAGGTCCAGCTTGTCGAAGGCGGTCTTGCCGGCCTGCACCAGCGCGACACCACCACCCGGGACGATGCCCTCCTCGACGGCGGCCTTGGCGTTGCGGACGGCGTCCTCGATGCGGTGCTTGCGCTCCTTGAGCTCGACCTCGGTGGCCGCGCCGACCTTGATCACCGCAACACCGCCGGCCAGCTTGGCCAGGCGCTCCTGCAGCTTCTCCCGGTCGTAGTCGGAGTCGCTCTTGTCGATCTCGGCCCGGATCTGGTTCACCCGGCCCTGGATCTGCTCGGCGTCACCGGCACCGTCGACGATGGTGGTCTCGTCCTTGGTCACCACGACCTTGCGGGCGCGGCCCAGCATGTCGAGACCGGCGGCGTCCAGCTTGAGGCCGACCTCCTCGCTGATGACCTGACCACCGGTGAGGATGGCGATGTCGGTCAGCATGGCCTTGCGGCGGTCACCGAAGCCCGGCGCCTTGACGGCGACCGACTTGAAGGTGCCCCGGACCTTGTTGACCACCAGGGTGGCCAGGGCCTCGCCCTCCAGGTCCTCGGCGATGATCAGCAGCGGCTTGCCGCCCTGCATGACCTTCTCCAGGATCGGGAGCAGGTCCTTGACCGACGAGATCTTGCTGTTGGCGATCAGGATGTACGGGTCGTCGAAGACGGCCTCCATACGCTCCGGGTCGGTCATGAAGTAGGCCGAGATGTAGCCCTTGTCGAAGCGCATACCCTCGGTGAGCTCCAGCTCCAGCCCGAAGGTGTTGCTCTCCTCGACGGTGATGACGCCTTCCTTGCCCACCTTGTCCATCGCCTCGGCGATGATCTCACCGACGGTGTTGTCACCGGCGGAGATGGAGGCGGTGGAGGCGATCTGCTCCTTGGTCTCGACGTCCTTGGCGAGCTTCAGCAGCTCCTCCGAGACGCTGGCCACGGCGGACTCGATGCCACGCTTCAGGGCCATCGGGTTGGCGCCGGCAGCCACGTTGCGCAGACCCTCGCGAACGAGAGCCTGGGCCAGGACGGTCGCCGTCGTCGTGCCGTCACCGGCGACGTCGTCGGTCTTCTTGGCGACCTCCTTGACCAGCTCGGCGCCGATCTTCTCGTACGGGTCCTCGAGCTCGATCTCCTTGGCGATGCTCACACCATCGTTGGTGATGGTGGGGGCACCCCACTTCTTCTCGAGCACGACGTTGCGGCCCTTGGGGCCGAGGGTCACCTTCACGGCGTCGGCGAGCTGGTTCATGCCCCGCTCGAGGCCGCGGCGAGCCTCTTCGTCGAACGCGATCATCTTGGCCATACGGCGTTGTCCTCCTGGACACTCACGGACCAGCCGGGGTGTGCCCCGGACGGGCCGTCTGGTGTACGCACCTTGGGACGTCGCCACCTGGCGACGGCGACGTCTCCTCGGCCGGGCCGGATAGCCCGCGACGACCGGCCACTGCCCCGCCCGAGGTGATCCCCCGGGTGCGACGGTGGCCCCACCGTCCCGACCAACTGGCACTCACGCCATGCGAGTGCCAATGACTTGTTTAGCACTCTGCCCTGCCGAGTGCAAGCACGACCGCCGTGATCAGCCGAGTTCATGGGCCAGTTGGGCGTCGTTCACCGGCCCCTCGTGTCCCCGCTGCTCGGCGTACGTGACGACCAGCCCGACCAACTGGGCAAGCTGGCCCGGCAGGGTGAGCAGCGCCGCCAGCACCGTCACCACGACCGTGCCCGCCGTCACAGTCCGGGTCTCCATCGGGCCGGTGCCGATCAGCAGCAGGCCCACCTGCTCGATCGCAGCCGCGACCAACGACACGGCGATCACCGCGCCGATCACCAGCGCCAACCGGCCGAGCAGCAGGCCCAGGCGCTGCCGCAGCATCTGGTGCGAGCGGCCGATCGGGTTGTCCCGCTCGAACAGGTAGACCGGGCCGACCATGGCCAGCGCGAACACCGCGTAGATGCCGGGCAGGAAGCAGAGGCAGAGGCCGAACAGCACGATCATGCCGAACAGCAGGGTCCACCCCCAGAGCCCGAGCGCCCGCCGGACCCCGTAGCGCATGGCCGCGCCCAGGTCGACCGGCGCACCGGCCGCCTGCCGGGCGATCACCCAGGTCCCGGCCGCCCAGCCCACACACTGCACCAGGCTCGCGATCAGACCCGCCCCGAAGAGGCTGCCCACCCACACGAGGCTGTCGGCCCAGAATCCGGAGGGCAACGCGCTGCTGTCGTCGGCGAGCTGCTCCTCCCAGCGCGCGGTGGGGTCGATCACCAGCGCGAGCACCGCCAGCACCACCGCCGGCAGCACCTGGGTCAGCAGGACGATCGGCAGCAGGAGCGACCAGCCCCGGCGGAGCGCGCCGACACAGCGCGCGTACCAACCACCTACACCGGCACCGGGCGGATTCACCAACGGGCTGGCCGGGTCGAGGCCGTACCCCGGTTGCGGGTACCCACCGTAGGGCGACGTCGGATATGGCTGGCCCGGGTAGGGCTGGCTTGGATAGGGCTGGCTTGGATAGGGGGCGGTCGGGTCGACCGGTGGCCGCCCGTCACCCCGATCGGGCTCGTTCGCCGGCGGGGTCGGCTCGTTCGCCGGCGAAGGCCGGGCCGGCTCGTCGGGGGACGAGGACGGACCCGCCGGGGGCGGCTGGTCGGACATGGACGCTCCTCAGCGATGGCTGGATCGGCCCATGATCTTCCCTGGTCGGCCCCGGCGCCGCTGCCCTGCACCGGCCACGATCCCATAACCCCACCCGAGGATCAGCCGGCGAGGTGGACGCGGCGGGTGACTCAGATGGCGCGTACCCGCTCGGCCTGCGGGCCCTTCTGGCCCTGGCCGATCTCGAACTCCACCCGCTGGCCGTCGTCCAGCGCCTTGTAGCCGTCCATCTCGATCGCGGAGAAGTGAACGAAGACGTCCTGCCCGCCGTCGACGGCGATGAAGCCGTAACCCTTCTCGGCGTTGAACCACTTCACGGTGCCCTGTGCCACGGTGTTGTCCTCACTCTGCGCGGCGTACCACAACTCCGGGCACCGGCACGCCGAACACCCGGAGACCACCGGTTTCAGCGATCCGCGACGACCCCGAAAAACGGTGACCGAAATCGCACGGTACACGAGGCGTGACGACCGCGCACGACCACAAATCGGGCATATTCCGACTGACGGCATCGCCGTACGTCATTGTGGTAAGCATGCCGACATGACCAGCGCCATCGACGAGACCAGCACCCTGCGGGCGGACGTCCGTCGGGTCGAGCCGGCGGACGCCGCCCGGATGCGGGCCCTCCGTCTGGAGATGCTCGCCGACGCCCCGCTGGCCTTCCTGGAGACGATCGCGGAGGCCGCCGCCCGCCCGCACGCCGAGTACGCTGCCCGCGTCGCCCAGGTCTCGGCCGGCACCCACACCGCCCAGTTCGTGGCGGACCCCGGTGGCCGACTGGTCGGGCACGCAGGTGGCGTCGCCCATCCCACGGAACTCGCGGTCACCGTGGTCTACGCGGTCTACGTCACCCCGACGTGGCGCGGCACGGGCCTGCTCGCATCCCTGATCGACGCGGTCGGCGCCTGGTCACGGGAGTGCGGGCGGCAGGAGCTGATGCTCGAAGTCGTGGTGGGCAACGACCGTGCCTACCGCGCCTACCAGCGGATCGGCTTCGCCGACACCGGCGTACGGGTGCCGCACCCGACCGTCCCCGCCCTCCGCGAACTCCAGATGCGCCGCCGGGCGTAGTGGGGGCGGGGTGGGGATTTCCGGGCAGCCCACCCTGCTCCGGGCGGTCAGGCTTGATCCCGCCGCAGGGTGGGCTGCCCGGAAACCCGACGTGGTCCGGCTGATCGGGTGGGCCTGCCCTCGGATCGGACCGACCCACTCCCCTCGCCCTGCTCGGTAGCGACGGTCGCGGGCTGGCCAGGGTGTCCGGCGGATGCGGCGGGTGCCAGGTCTCCCGCGCCGCCTTTGCTCTGCTTCAACCCACGCAACGAACAGGGCGATTCGTTCCTCCTGGCAAATGCCGCACTGGCAAAGCTATGACAATTGACCAGAACCGGTGCGTTCTCCCGAAAGTATTGCGTGGAGTGAAGCAGAGCAAAGGCGGCAAGGCGCAGTACCGCCGCCCACCGTCCGCCTCCGCACCGCACCGCACCGCACCGCCCAAGCTCAACTCAGCTCATGCTCCAACGGTGACCCAGCAGGGTTCCGGGGCAGCCTGACCCGCGCAGGGATCAAGCCTGACCGCCCGGAGCGGGTCAGGCTGCCCCGGAACCCCCACCGTGAGAAGACCCGCCCCCCCCACCGTGAGCAGCAGACCTAGGCGTGCCGCCGACTCTGCACGATGCGGAAACGGTTGGCGACGTACGCCCCGTCGGTGAGGGCCGAGTTGGCCGCCGCGTTCGCCCCGCTGCCGTGGAAGTCGGAGAACGCCGCCGACTGGTTCACGAAGACGCCTCCGGTGAGGTTGCCGGACAGGTGCACTCCGACCTCGATCGCGGCGTTCTCGGCGGCGTCCAGCACCGCCTCGTCGGTGGAGTAGACGGCTGCCGTGAGCGCGCCCTTCTCCCCCACGGTCGCCCGGAGGATGTCCAGGCTGTGCGTGGTGGAGTCGGTGGCGATGGCGAAGGAGATGGGTCCGAACCACTCCCGCGAGTAGGTCGCGGTGTCGCCGGCGTCCAGCTTGACGACGGTGGGCGTACGGACCACCGCGTCCGGGAACGACGGGTGCGTGACGGTACGCGACTCCAGCACCGGCGTACCGACCTTGGTGACCTCGTCGAGGCGGTCCAGGACGCCGTCGTTGACGATGGCGCCGGTCAGCTCGACCCCACGCGCCGGGTCGGCGGTGAGCTTGCCGACGGCGGCGGCGATCCCGGCGGCCACCTCGTCGAAGCTCTTGTGTCCCTGGTCGGTGTCGATGCCGTCGCGGGGAATGAGGATGTTCTGCGAGGTGGTGCACATCTGGCCGCTGTAGAGCGTCAGGGTGAACCCGAGGTTGCGGCACATGCCGGCGAAGTCGTCGGTGGAGTCGACCACCACCGTGTTGAGTCCGGCCTTCTCGGTGTAGACCGCCGCCTGGCGGGCGTTGGCCTCCAGCCAGTCGCCGTACTCGGTGGAACCGGTGAAGTCCACGATCTTGACGGCCGGGTGCAGGGCCAGGGTCGAGGCCAGCTTCTCGCCGGGCGCCTCCGGGGCGAGCAGGACCAGGTTCGGGTCGAAACCGGCCTCGGCGAGCACCTGCCGGGCGTAGCGCACCGTCACGGCCAGCGGGAGCACGGCGCGCGGGTGCGGCTTGACGACCACCGGGTTGCCGGTGACCAGCGACGCGAACAAGCCCGGGTAGGAGTTCCAGGTCGGGAACGTGTTGCAGCCGATGACCAGGGCGACTCCTCGCGGCACCACATGGAACGTCTTGGTCATCCGCAGCGGGTCGCCCTTACCGGCGGCCTTCTCCCAGGCGGCGGTCCCCGGATGCCGGGTCATCTCCGCGTACGCGTAGGCGACGGCCTCCAGCGCCCGGTCGAGCGCGTGCGCGCCGCCGGCCTGGAAGGCCATCACGAATGCCTGTCCGCTGGTGAACTGCACCGCGTTGGCCAGTTCGAAGACGTTCTTGTGCAGCCGGTCGAGGATCTCCAGGCAGACCCCGACCCGCGCCTGCGGCCCGGCGTCCCGCCACGCGGGCAGCGCCGTGGACGCGGCGGCGACGAGCTGTTCGGCGGTGGCGTGCGGGTAGCGGACGTCCAGCGGGACGCCGAAGGGGCTGGTCTCGGTGGCGACCTGGTCGCCGTCGCCCGACTGGTCGAGCGGGAAGTCTCCACCCAGGTACGCCTCGAATGCGGCCTTGCCGTCGGCGGCTGCGGTCTCGCCGTACACCCGGGGGCTGGGTGATTCCGGGTAGGCGGACCAGTACCCGCGCTCCGTGATCGCGGTCAGCGCGCGGTCGAGGGTCTCGGCGTGCCTGTCGTACAGGGGGTGCGGGGTCTCCGTCATGCCCGCCATCATGCAACAGGAAGCCCCGCGATCAGTAGGGGCGTGTCACAGCTCAGACGTCGAGTTGCCAGTTGCTCCAGCGATCCATCACCCGGAAACCGAGCTGCTCGTTGATCGTGATCATGTGATCGTTGCTGTCCGCGTTGAAGGTGTCGATCACCTGGATCGCGGGTTCGTGGGCGAGCAGGTGACGAAGGTTCTCGATCTTCGTGAGCAGGCCGAGGCGGCGGCCCCGGTGCTCCGGGTCGACGATGGTGATCTGTTGGAAGGCGTGCCAGTCGGCGGTCGGTGACATGTCGAGCAGGGTCCAGGCGACCAGCCGACCGGACTCCTGATGCCGTACGCCCGCGTGGTAGCGCCGCTTGCCGCGCGCTTCGAGCGCCCGCTCGGTGCCGCGTACCCGCTCCGCGTCGACCTGCTCGGGCTCCCATGCCAGGTCACCCATGGGCGCGTCGGCCAGCAGCCGCCCGTCCAGGTACGCGACGTCGGCGATCAGATCGTCCGGCGTACCCCCGCGCCAGAACAGCACCTCGTAGCCGGTTGCCCGGGATCGTGCGTCGGCCAGCAGCGCGTCCAGGGCGGCCTGGTCCAGTTCGGCGACGTGCAGTCGCCGTCGTACGTCGGCCAGGGCGTCGACCGCGCCGACGGTGGCGGCGAACCGGGCGGCCGGGGCGGGGTGGTCGGGATCGTCGCGCAGGTGCGCCCGGCTCAACGCACTGACCCGTTTCCGCCCGCGCTCGCGCAGTACGCGCAGGCCGCGCTCGAACAGCGCCCGACCGACCCCCCGGCTGCGATGGTCCGGGTGCACGACCAACTCGCCGGAGGCGTTCTCGGTGTTGTCGAGTTGCGGCAGGTCGAGCAGCAGGTAGCCGGCCGGGGTGCCGTCGGCGTGGGCCAGCAGGGCGAGGGTCTCGGTGCCCGGCATCGGCTGGTGGAACAGCGAGGTGAACCGCTGCCGGCTGAACGGGGGGTAGTCCGGCAGGTCGGTCGCGGTGTAGTCGGCACCGATCCGGTACGCCTGTTCGATGGCCGACTCGTCGTCGGGACCGAAGGAGGTGATGGTGATGGCCATCTCCGCAGCCTGCGGGACGACCGACGAAGGGGCCAGCGATTATTCGCCGGCCCCTTCGGAAAGCTTGGTCGGGAGGGACGATCGCACAACGCCTCCGGCGCTGGGTCGTAAAGACTGAAAGTCTACGGCGAAACGCCCTCCCGCACGAAGCATCTTGCGCCGCCCGGTTCCTGCCGTCAAGTACTCGACGGCGTGTTTTCCGCACTCACCGCTAAAAGCCCGTTACCCGGCGGATCGGTCGGCGTGCACCATGCCACTCGGGCGACGGGCTCGCGGTGTGTCTCAGCCGAGCAGGCCGGCGTCGCGGGCGGCCCGCAGCGACGGCTTGATCCGGTGGGTCGGCCCGACCTCGCCCGCGACCGCGTCGAGCGTCTTGAGCCCCTCACCGGTGTTGTAGACCACCGTCTCCGCGGTCGGGTCCAGCTTTCCGGACTCGACCAGCTTGCGCAGCACCGCGACGGTCACCCCGCCCGCCGTCTCGGCGAAGACCCCGGTGGTACGCGCCAGCAGCCGCACGGCGGCACGGATCTCGTCGTCGTCGGCGTAGTCCATCCAGCCGCCGGTCCGGCGTACCGCCTCCAGGGCGTACAGGCCGGCCGCCGGGTCGCCGATGTTGAGCGACTTGGCGATCCCGGTCGGCTTGACCGGGGTGATGGTGTCACCGCCGCCGTGCAGGGCGGTGGCGATCGGGTTGCATCCGGCCGACTGGGCGCCGAAGACCTTCCACCCGCCGGCCGGCGCCTCGACCAGGCCGATCTCGACCAGTTCGCTGAACGCCTTGTCGACCTTGGTGAGCAGCTCACCGGAGGCCATCGGGATGACCACCTGGGCCGGGATCCGCCAGCCGAGCTGCTCGGCGACCTCGTAGCCGAGCGTCTTGGAGCCCTCCGCGTAGTACGGCCGGACGTTGACGTTGACGAAGGCGGTGTCCTCGAACTCGTCGGTCTCCACCAGCTCGCCGCAGAGCCGGTTCACGTCGTCGTACGAACCGTCGATGGCGACCAGCTCGCCGCCGTAGACGGCGGTGGTCACGACCTTGCCCTGCTCCAGGTCGCTGGGGATGAACACCACCGACGGGGTGCCGGCGCGGGCCGCGTGGGCGGCGACGGAGTTGGCCAGGTTGCCGGTGGAGGCGCAGGCGAACCGGGCGAAGCCGAGCGCCCGGGCGGCGGTCAGCGCGACCGAGACGACCCGGTCCTTGAACGAGTGGGTGGGGTTGGCGCTGTCGTCCTTGATCCAGAGCGGGCCGGTGATGCCCAGCTCGGCGGCGAGCTGGTCGGCGGCGACCAGCGGCGTGAAACCGGGGTCCAGGGTGACCCGGGTGGCCGGGTCCTGGCCGGCGGGGAGCAGCGCCGCGTAGCGCCAGATGTTCTGCGGGCCCGCCTCGATCTGCTCACGGGTCACGGTGGCGAGGGCCGCCGGGTCGTAGTCGACCTCCAGCGGGCCGAAACACTCGTAACAGGCGTGCTGCGCGGCCAACGGGTAGCGGGCGGAACAGGCGCGGCAGACCAGGGCGCGGGCGGGGCTGGCGGTGGTGTCGATCCCGGTAGGGGCGAGCGTCGACGTCATGTCCGAGTCCTCTCATCTTCCCCCACATCGCACCCTGCGGCGGGGACGGAATTGGCACCTGCCCCACGGGACGCTCAGCGATGAGCGCGCGGGGTGGTTGCCGGGGCGTCTTCGGGCCGTATCCCTCAGCCCCTCTGGATGAGGTATTCAGTTGTGCCGCCGAGTCTAGGCAATCCCGCCGCGCTCGTCAGCGTTCGATCTCAGCCTGTGAGCGATTCCTCACCGCCGCCACCACCCGCGCAAGCGCGTCGACCCTGGATCGGGCAGCCCCGGCAGCGCCGGGTTGACCTGGTCCAGGGTCGCGCACGAGCGTCGGTCGGTCACCGCACCGGCCGGGTCAGGCCGGTACGGACCTGCGTTCGGCCGCCTTCAGGTCCAGTGCGGCACCGTTGCGCTGGCGCAGCAGGTTGTCCAGCGCCCAGCTACCCGGGCCGAGCACCGCGATCAGCAGGAACGACCAGCAGAACAGCACCGACAGCTCGCCGTGGTTGCGTAGCGGCAGCAGCGCCTCGGGCTGGTGGACGACGAAGTAGGCGTAGGCCATCGAGCCCGACGCCACCAGTGCCGCCGGTCGGGTGAAGAGACCGAGGAGCACGAGGGCACCGCAGACGGCCTGGATCAGCGCGGCCCACCAGCCCGGCCAGGTGCCGAGCGGGACGGGTTCACCGCTCCCCCGGGCACCGCCGAAGACGCCGAACAGAGACGACAACCCGTGGCAGAGAAACAGCAGGCCGATGACCATGCGGAACAGGGACAGGGCCGGCCCGCCGAACCGGTCAGTACGCATTCCGGAACCTCCATTGTGGATGGACGAGGGCAACCAGAATGCGGGACTGATAAATATTTGTCGATGCAATCTCTTCCTTTGGGAACGCTCCCACATCGATGGTAGCGACTGGAACTCCCGAGGGAACCCCCTTCGGCGAAGATCATTTCGATCACCCTCCGTAACGACTCCCTGTACACCCTGGACATCTGACGGCAACAAGTCGCGGTCATCCGATCCGGGGCCGCGCGCCCACCCGGGTCCGGAAGCGGCCACCGTCGTCCCACCAGCCGGTACGCGGGGCGGTCCCCGACCGACCGGAAAGCCGTCCCGAAGCGCCCACCTCGCCACCCCGACTGCCCGCCGAACGATCGAGGACCGTGATGCGACGATGGGCCGATGCGAGAAATCCACGGGGGATCGATGCCGGATACGACCACGAGACGCGGCGACGGAGGCCGGGCCTACCGGCGTCCTCGGCTCGTCGCGCTGCTGACCGCCGTCGCGCTGCTCGCCGGCTGCGCACCGACCGACGCGTCCGGCAACGTCCCGGGTGACGGACCGACGGAGCAGGCCGACCCGGCCACGAGCCCGACCACGGCCGGCCCGGACGCGCCGGAGGTCTGCCCCGAATCGGGGGTACGGATCCGCTACCTCGGCGTCAGCGCGGCCATGGGGCTCCGGGCGATGGGCGTGGAGCTGGTCAACTGCGGCGACCGCCCGTACAAGCTGCGCGGCTATCCGGCGCTGCGTCTGTTCGACGGCGAGGGGGCACCGATCACCGTCCGGGTGGTCGAGGGGGCGGCCGGGATCGCCTCGGGCTTCGACGACCCACCCCGGCCGCTGGTGCTGGCACCGGGCGCCACGGCCGGAGCGGCCGTGATCTGGCGCAACCTGGTCGACGATCCGACCGTGGTCGCCACCGACGCCGCGCGGGTGGAGATCGCGGCGGCCAAGGGGCAGCCGGGGCAGGAACTCGACATGGAGGGGCCGATTGACCTCGGCAACACCGACCGGATCGGAGTCAGCGCCTGGAAGAAGCGGACGGGCCCGACGCCGACGCCCACCGAGTCGGCGGACGACGGCGTCGACGCCGCACTCAGCTGGTGATGTCCTTGCGGGTGAAGCGCCAGAAGGCGAGCCCCCAGAAGAGGGTGGCGTAGCAGATCGCCGAGACGGCGCCCCGGACGATGTCGTCGGTCTGCACCGGCGTGGAGAGCAACCCCAGCCAGGCGGTGCTGTAGTGGGTCGGCAGGAACGACCGGATCGCGCCGAGCGCGGTGATCTGGTCCAGGATGCTGGAGAGGATCCACAGCAGCACCGCACCACCCACCGCGCCCAGCGCGGCATCGGTGACCACCGAGAGCAGGAACGCCAGACCGGCGACGACCAGCAGGACGACCGCCAGGTAGCCGAGCACCGCGAGCAGGCGGAGCAAACCCTCGCCGGGTTCGAGCTGTGCGGCGACCGTGCTGCGCAGCGGCGACCAGCCGTACCGCAGGGTGCCGATCAGCAGGGCCGTACCGGCGAGCAGCACCAGCGCGAACGCCGAGTAGGCGAGCGCCACCAGCAGCTTCACCGTCAACAGCCGGGCCCGGGGCACCGGCACCGCCAACAGGTAACGCAGGCTGCCCCAGCTCGCCTCGCTGGCCACCGTGTCGCCGCAGAACAGCGCCACCACCACGACCAGCAGGAACGAGGCGGAGACGAAGATGGTGAACAGGGTGAAGTTCAGTCCGCCGGAGGTGGCGAACGAGACGAGGCTGCCGAACTCGCCCCGGCCGCTGTCGTCGTCACCCGAGTCGAACTGGAAGGCGATCAGGATGATCAACGGCAGCAGCACCATGAAGCCGAGCGCCAACTGGGTACGCCGCCGCGCCGCCTGACGGCGGAACTCGGCGCCGAACGGCAACGTCCTCGACGGCCGGTAGCCGGCGGCGGCACCCGACGGAGCCACCCCGGACTCCTCCCGCGTCGGCTGCACGGTCGATCCCGCCATCACCGGTCCCCGCTTCCCCGAGAGTTCTCGCCCACCAGGGCGAGGAACGCGTCCTCCAGGCGGCGCCGGGGCACCACCCGGTCCACTCCGATACCGGCCCGTACCAACTCGGCGACCACCTCGCTGCGCGCGGTGCCGTTGGTGTCCACCACCAGGTGCCCGTCGGCGTCGTCCAGCACCCGTACGCCACCGAGGTCGTTGAGCACGTCCCGGGCCGCGGTCGGGTCGCTCACCTCGAACAGCACGCTGGGCGAGTCACCGACGATGTCCTCCACCGGCCCGGAGGCCACGATCCGGCCCTTGTTGACCACCACGGCGTGGGTGCAGGTCTGCTCCACCTCGGCGAGCAGGTGACTGGAGACCAGCACCGCGCGCCCGTCGGTGGCGTACCGCTGAAGCACCCGGCGCATCTCGGCGATCTGTGGCGGGTCCAGCCCGTCGGTCGGCTCGTCGAGCACCAGCAGCTCGGGCAGGCCGAGCATGGCCTGGGCGATGGCCAACCGTTGCCGCATCCCGTGGCTGTACTTGCGGACCCGCCGGTGCACCGACGAGCCCAGACCGGCGATCTCCAGCGCCTGCTCGAAGTGTGCGTCGGCCTCCGGCCGTCCGGTCGCCCGCCAGTACGCCCTGAGGTTCTCCAGGCCGGAGAGGTGCGGCAGGAATCCGGGCCCCTCGACGAGAGCGCCGATCCGGGAGAGCACCGGCGAGCCCGGCACCAGCCGGTGCCCGAAGACGTAGATCTCCCCGGCGGTCGGCTGGGTCAGCCCCATCAGCACCCGCAGGGTGGTGGTCTTGCCGGCGCCGTTGGGCCCGAGCAGGCCGACCACCTGACCGGGGTGCACCTCGAAGTCCACCTCGGAGACTGCCACGAAGCCGTCGGCGTACTCCTTGCGCAAGTGGCGCACGGCCAACGGGGTGTCCGCGTACTCGGGATGGATCGAGGTGTCCTGGCGGCGGTGCCGCAGGCGCAGCACGGCCACGAGCACGACGAGCCCGATCACGATCGCGGCGATCAGCCCGACCAGCACCCAGCGCCAGAGCGCCGCCTCGGTGGGGATCGGGTCGCTGTCGACCGTCGGCAGGCTGACCGGTGTGTCACCGACCGCGACCGTGTACACGGCCGGCTCGATCGGGGTCGTGTAGGCCTGGTCCGAGGTGGCCACCACCAGCCGGAGCCGGTGCCCGGCCTCCACCCGGTGCACGATCGCCGGCAGGGTCACGGTGACCGGCGCGGCGGCGTCGACGGTGGCCGGCAGACCGCTGAGCCGGATCGGCGCGATGAGTCCGCTGGGCAGGGTGGCCGCCCCCTCCGGGTCGACCACGTAGAGCTTGGCGAAGAGGACCGCCTCGCCGCTGCTCGACGCGGCGCGCACCGACACGGTGGGCGCGCCGACGATGTCGACCGCCTCGGTCAACGGCTCGGACTCGAACCGGGCGTGCTGCCCGGGTATGTCACCGGCCACCCCGCTGAGCAGTGAGCTCAACGAGCCGGCGAACGGCACCGAGGAGATCGCGGCGGGGTTGCCGCCGGGCGGGTTGGCCACCGGCTGGGGCGGCCCGGCCACGGTCACCTCGCGGCGGGCGTCGCCGCCGAGACCGGGGTAGTCGTCGGTGCGGTATCCGGTGGCGACCAGCCCCCGGTCCATCGCGTCGAAGCCGGCGATCCGGGAGAAGGTGAAGGTGTCGCCGGGCGCGTCCCCGGTTCCCGCGACGTAGTGGTCGAGCCACTGCGCGGTCAGGAACTTCACCCGGTCGGAGTCGGTCTGCGGGCCGGAGCCGCCGTCGTGGCCGCCGGTGAACCAGGCGACCCGCACCGGGGTGCCGTTGGCGGCGATGCCCCGGGCGTTGGCGTCGGCCTCGCCGAGCGGGAAGAGGGTGTCCGCCGCGCCCTGGACCAGCAGGGTGGGTGCCTCGATCCGGTCCAGTACGCCGGCCGGGCTGGACCGGCGTAGCAGGTCGACGGCGGCCTGGTCGGCCTGACCGGTGGCGGCGATGCGCAGGTACGCGGCGCAGACGTCGGAGGCGAAGCGGCCGCAGGAGGGGTCGGGCAGGCCGCCGGCCATCGGGGCGCCCGGCGC
>NZ_SISL01000094.1:0-16900 GCF_004307965.1 Verrucosispora sp. SN26_14.1
CCGGCTACGAAGCACCGGTCAACCTGGTCTACTCCCAACGCAACCGCTCCGCCTGCACCCGCATCCCCGTCACCGGCAGCAACCCCAAGGCCAAACGCGTCGAGTTCCGCGTCCCCGACCCGTCCGCCAACGTCTACCTCGCCTTCTCCGCGATGATGATGGCCGGCCTCGACGGCATCAAGAGCAAAATCGAACCCCCCGCCCCCATCGACAAGGACCTCTACGACCTCCCGCCCGAGGAATGGGGCGACGTCAAGCAGGTCCCCGGCTCCCTCCCCGCCGTCCTCGACTCCCTCGAAGCCGACCACGACTACCTCCTCGAAGGCGGCGTCTTCACCCCCGACCTGATCTCCACCTGGGTCGACTGGAAACGCGCCAACGAAGTCGACCCCGTCCGCCTGCGGCCGACCCCACACGAGTTCGCCATGTACTTCGACTGCTGACACCCATCAACACCACTCGGGCCGGCTCCGCTACCGCGAAGCCGGCCCGAGCGCGTCACGGGCAGGTGGGCCACCAACCCACGGCGAAGGGCGGGCCACCAACCCACGGCAAAGGGCGGGCCACCAACCCACGGCAAAGGGCGGGCCACCAACCCACGGCAAAGGGCGGGGAGATTTGTTGTCGCTGGAGCGACAACAAATCTCCCCACCTCCCCCAGCACGCCGCAACGCTTCGCCGAGGCTCGGCAGCAGGCCGCGTTGGCACGACTCCCGGCGACAAGCTTGCACAGGGCCCACAGCCTCCACTCCCACACTCCGGTCCCAGCCCACGCCCCCGCACAGGGCCCACAACCTCCATCCCGCTCCCGGCCCCTCGCCCACTTACCTCCGCACCATGCCCTCCGCGCATACCGCCCAGAACGGCAAGCGTGCCGGCTGTGCGGCGTGAGCCCACGCCGGGCCGCGCTGGCGCAGGCGCTGGCGGCAGGCGCGAGGGATCATGGCGGCGTCTCCAGCCGGGGCTGACGGTGTCGGCGCGGGGAGGTGGGGAGATTTGTTGTCGCTGGAGCGACAACAAATCTCCCCACCTCCGGCCTGCGGTCGGCGTGCGACCCGGCTTCGCGGCAACTGGGCTCAGCGTGGCTCACGGTTCCGGCGGATCCGGGACAGAAATCGGACCGCCAGGACAGAGACCAACAGGGTCATCGCCACCGCGCCGGGTGCCTTCACCAGCCGAGCCACGTTGGTGCCGTCCGGCAGGGCGAGGAAGGACGCCAGCGCGCTCGGCACCAGGAACCAGATGGTCCGGGTCGCCGTCACCGCGAGCAGCGCCAGCGGCCAGGTCGCGTACCAGGGGTGGAAGACCGGCGCGAGGACGACGGTGAGGGCCAGCGCCAAGCCCGCGCCGAGCAGCACCGAACGGTGACGGCTCACCCCCGCGCCCACCTCCGACGGGCTGACACCGACCGCAGCAGGCGGGCCGTTGCCGGTCGCGCGGGCCGCAGGCGGGCCGTATGGAGCGGCGTCGGCGGCGCGGGCATCCCCGTGCTCACCGCGCTGTCCTCGGTCCGGCTGGCGGGGGTGGCGCAGCGCCGACCAGGTACGCCACCAGAGCAGCACCAGCAGGACCGCCAGCAGTGTCAGTGCCAGGATCCGGGCCACCGCCACACCGACGGGCGGCAGCCCGACCGCTTCACCGAGGTAGTCGACGAGCATGCCGACGGCGGTCGGCGGCGAGGTCCACTGCACGGTGTCGCCGCTGCTGCCGAGTCCACCGATCCAGCCCAGCCCGAGACCGGAGAGCAGTGAGGAGAGCAGGAGCGCGCCGAGCACTCCGGTGGCGAGCGTGCCGCCGTCGCGTAGCAGTGCCGCCACCGTGTACCGGCCACGGACGGCCGCCAGCGCGGCGAACGGCAGCACCACCACGGCGGTCGCCTTCACCGAGACCGCCAGGCCGAGCAGCACCCCGGCGACCAGCACCACGGCGACCGAGTGCCCCCTCGCAGCATCCGGCACACCACCGACCGACGGCGGCGCCGCAGCGCCGGACAGCGCACCGGCAGAGCGGGCGGGACGTCGGACGAGCAGGAGCAGACCGAGCAGGAGCAGACCGAGCATCACGGCGTCGTTGTGCGCGCCGGACACCAGGTGCACCCCGACCAGCGGGCAGGCGAGCACCAGCCAGGTCGCCCGCGCGGGCGGCACCCCCGCCGCCCGTGCCAGGCCGGGCAGGCAGAACGCGGCCAGCAGCAGTCCCGCCACCGCCAGCACCCGCAACACCGCCAGCGTCCCGACCAGGGTGCCGCCGAGGAGCACGGCGAGCGCGGCGAGAAGGACGAAGAACGGGCCGTACGGTGCCGCCGTGTCCCGCCACACCGGGGCGACGGCGTCCAGCCACGGACATCCCGCCTCGGCGACACCGGTGGCGTACGGGTCACCGCCGTCGGCGTACACCCAGCCCTGGCAGGCGTACGAGTAGAGGTCCCGACTGCCCAGCGGTGCGCTGACCAGCAGCGGCACCGTCCACAGCGCGGCGGTCCGTAACGCCCACCCGGTCGACGGGGCGCCCGCGCGCAGTGTCCACCAGGCGCCCACCATGGCGGTGGTGCCGAGCAGCCACAGCAGTACGGCCGGAAAGGGGTGGCCGGCCCGGGTGGTGATGCTGTCGGGCAGGGCGCCACCGGTGTACGCGGCGACGGTGAGGGCCACCGCCCCCAGCAGGCCGACATACCGGACGCGGCGGTCGCGGGCGGAGGCGGTTCGGACGCCGGTCTCGGTCACCGGCGTGCCTCTCCTCAGTCGACGGGAACCGGGCGGCGGGCCGCCCGAGCCGACCGTACCAAGCGGACCGCCACCCAGATCACGAACAGCGTCATCAGCGGCGCACCGACCGTCTTGGTGTACCGGGGCAGGCCGGTGCCGTCGGCCAGCACCTGGAACGCGGCGAACACCGTGACCGCGCTGAACCACCAGGTGCGGTGGGCGGTGGCGGCGAGCAGCGCCAGCGGCCAGAACCAGTACCAGGGGTGGAACAGCGGGGCCAGCGCGACCGTGGCGGTCAGCGCCAGCGCGGCGTGCCAGAGCGGTTCCCGGTGACGCGCCCGGAACCACAACCACACCAGCAGCGCCGCCAGCACGACCATGCCGATCCCCCGGGTCACCGGCAGCGCGTCGACGTGCAGGCCGAACGGCAGCAGCACGTACCCGACGGTCTGCCCGACGGCGGTCGGCGGCGAGGTCCAGGCGATCACCTCGTTGCCGTGCGACAGCCCGGTGATCCAGCCGAGGTTCAACCCGGCGCCCAGGGTCACCCCGATCAGTGTCGCCACCGCTCCGCCGACCACCGGGGTGCCGTGGCGCAGCAACCCCCGCAGGGTGAAGCCGCCGCCGATCGCCAGCAGCGCCGCGAACGGGACCACCACCAGGGCGGTCACCTTGATCCCGGCGGCCATGCCGAGCACCACACCACCGGCCAGCAGCGGCCACGGCCGGGCCGGTCGACTGACCACGATGGCCAGGCCGGCCACCATGAACCCGACCATCAACGCGTCGTTGTGCACCCCGGAGATCAGGTGTACGCCCACCAGCGGGCCGGCCAGCGCCAGCCAGAGCGCCCGGCCGACCGGCACACCGCAGTGGCGGGCCAGCACCGGCACACTCACCGCCGTCAGCAGCACACCGGCGACCGCGAGTACCCGGAACAACGCGATGCTGGCGATCAGCGAGCCGGTCGCGGCGACGATCGCGCCGGAGAGCACCACGAACAGCGGCCCGTACGGCGCCGGGGTGTCCCGCCAGATGAACGACATGGTGTCCAGCCACGGACACGGCAACGTGGAGACGCCGTACTCGTACGGGCTGATGCCGTTGGCGAAGCTCGCCCCCTGACAGGCGTACGCGTAGGCGTCCCGGCTGCCCAGCGGCGGCGTGAACAGGAACGGCACGATCCACAGCCCGGCGGTGACCAGCGCCCACCGTGCCGACGGCACCCGGTCCCGCAACGTCCACCACGCGAACGCCATCGCGGCCGTACCGAACAGCCACAACGCGATGATCAGCGGCCCGTACGGCCCCTGCCAGATGCGCAGCGGAGTGGGCCGCAGGTCGCCGTCGGGCAGGGCGCCGCCGAGGAACGCCGCCACGGCGAGCATGATCGATCCGGCCAGTCCGGTCCAGCGCACGAGGTGATGGGACACGTCCGACATGCTGCCAGTACCGTGAGCGCGGTACGGAGGTGGGCATGCGGGGCAGTCGGGTGGTGGCGCTGGCCGCCGCGTCCGCCGGGGCGCTCGGTGTGGCGTACCTCATCCTTCCGGCGATGGGTTCGGACCTGGCGGCGCAGGTGGCCCGGGCCGACTTCTTCGCCGCACACGGCGCGACCCCGGTCGACCTGCGCTGGTACGCGGGGGTCCAGCAGTTCGGCTACAGCCTGCTGACCCAGCCGGTGATGGCCCTGCTCGGGGTACGCCTCACCGGCGTGATCGCGGTGGTCGCGGCGGCGGCCCTCCTCGCCGCGCTACTGGTCCGCACCGGAGTGCCTCGACCGCTGCTCGGCAGCCTGGTCGGGGTGGTCACCATCGCCGGCAACCTGGTCTCCGGCCGGGTGACGTACGGCCTCGGGGTGGCCTTCGGCCTCGCCGCCCTGCTCGCCCTCACCTGGCGCCGCAGTTCGTGGCGACCGCTCGTGCTGGCCGGTGCGGCGGCGTTGCTGGCCTCGGCGGCCAGTCCGGTGGCCGGACTCTTCGTCGGTCTCGCCGGGGTCGCCGTGCTGCTGTCCGGCCGGTACGCCGACGGGCTGACCGTCGCGGTCGCGGCGGCGGTGCCGCTGGGGGTGACCGCGGTGCTGTTCGGTGACGGCGGCTGGATGAACATCAGCCGGACCGACACGATCCGGGCGACGGTGACCGCCCTGCTGGTGGCCGCGCTGGTCGGCTACCGCCCGGTGCGGTCGGGTGCGGTGCTGGCAGCGGGCGGGGTGGTCGCGGCGGCGCTGGTGCACACCCCGGTCGGGCTGAACGCCACCCGGCTGGCGACCATGTTCGCCCTGCCGGTCCTGGCCGCCGCCGCCCGTCCCCCCGCCTGGCTGGCCCGCTCGGCCCACCTCCGCATCGCACCGCGACCCGACGCTTCGCCCCAGCCCGGCCGATCGATCCAGGCCAGTCCCCCGACTCGGCCCGACCTCGTCGGGCGACCCGAGGTGTCGGCGCGGCCGAGGCGGCGGGGCGTGGCGGCGGTGGCGCTCGCTGTGCTGCTGGCGGCGGTGTGCTGGTGGCAGCCGCCGGTGGTCTCCGCCGACCTGCGCAGCATCGGCGACCCGACCAGCCGTCCGAGTTACTACGCCCCTCTGCGGGCCGAACTGGACCGGCGCGGGCTGACCGGCCGGCTGGAGGTGCCGCCCACCCGCAACTACTGGGAGGCCGCCCGGATGGGTGACGTGCCGCTGGCCCGGGGCTGGCTGCGGCAGGCGGACATCGACCGCAACCCGCTCTTCTTCACCACCGTGCCCGGCGCGGCCGGCACCGGTGTGCCGCTGACCGCCGACAGCTACCGGGACTGGCTCGACGAGTACGCGGTGCAGTACGTCGCGGTGCCCGACGCACCACTGTCCTGGGTCGGCCGCGCCGAGGCCGAGCTGGTCACGGGCGGCCTGCCGTACCTGACCGAGGTGTGGTCCGACCCCCACTGGCGGCTGTACGCGGTGACCGACCCGACGCCGCTGGTGGGTGGCCCTGCCGAACTGGTCCGCTCCGACGGCGCCTCGGTGACCTTCCGCACCCCGGACGCGGGCCCGGTGCCGGTGCGGGTCCGGCACAGCCGCTGGCTGACCGCGTCCGGCGGCGCCACCGTCGACGCCGACGGGGACTGGACGGTGGTCACGGTGCCGGGCGCCGGCACGTACACCCTCGGTGGTTGATCCTCGGGCTCTCGACGGGGTGTTAGCAGGGGACCCCTGCTCTACCGCAGGCGTTAATAAGGTGCCCTTCCTTACATCTCCAGGACGCGTTGCATGGCGGCGCGGGAGCGGCGGCCGGTGCGCAGGTACTCGTCGAGGAACTCGCCCGGATCGTCGCGGCCGAGCAGCCGGACCACGCCGGCCAGTTCCACGCCGTGCCGGGGAAGTTGGTCGCCGGCCCGGCCCCGGACCAGCATGAGGGCGTTGCGGACCTGGGCGGCCAGGGTCCAGCCGGCCGTCATCGCCTCGGCGTCCGCCGGGTCGATCAGGCCGGCGTCGCGGGCGGCGGAGAGGGCGTCGAGGGTACGGGTGCCGCGCAGCGACGGGTGTGCACCGGCGTGCTGCAACTGGAGCAACTGCACCGCCCACTCGACGTCGGCGAGGCCGCCCCGGCCCAGTTTGGTGTGGGTGGCCGGGTCGGCGCCCCGGGGCAGTCGTTCGGTCTCCACCCGGGCCTTGATCCGGCGGATCTCGATGATCTGTTCCCGGGTGAGGCCGTCGGCCGGGTAGCGGACCGGGTCGACGAGTTGCTCGAAGCGGGTGCCCAGGTCGGCGTCGCCGCAGACGCAGCGGGCCCGCAGCAGCGCCTGCGCCTCCCACACCCGCGACCACCGGGCGTAGTACTGCTGGTAGGCGGCGAGACTGCGGACCAACGGCCCCTGCCGGCCCTCGGGGCGCAGGTCGGCGTCGACGCCGAGGGCCGGGTCGGGTGCCGGCATGCCGAGCAACCGGCGCAGTTCCTCGGCGATGGCGTGGGCGGCGGCGCTCGCCGCGCTCTCGGCGACGCCCTCGGGGGCCTCGTAGACAAAGAGGACGTCGGCGTCGGAGAGGTAGTTCGACTCGTACCCGCCGAGGCGGCCCATGCCGATCACCGCGAACGTCAGGTCGGGCATGGCGGGCTGGGCGGCGCGGACGGCCCGCAGCGCGGCGGCCAGGGTGGCGTCGGTGACGGCGGATTGGGTCCCGGAACCGGTGCGGGTGGCGTCGGTGCGGGCTCCGCCGGGGCCGGATCCGGCACCGGGTGGGGCTCCGGCGTCGTCGGCTGCGGTGGCTCGGCCGGTCGGTCGGGCTGGGTCGGTCGGCCGGGCTCGGACGACTCCGGGGTGACCGGCGCGGACCGGTAGACCCCGGCGGCCCGACCGCCACCACCGGCGGCTGCGGCCTCGTCCGCGCTCACCTGGCCCATGCCGGCGACCCGCACGCTGGCCCGTGCCGACGTGGGCGGCACCGGCTCCCGCTGCCCCGGCACACTGGTCATCCCGGCCCCGCTCACACCCGCGCTGCCGACGGCCCTGTTCATGCCCGTGCCGGCCGACGGCCGGTCAGCCTCGGGTGTCACCGGGGACCCGGCACGGTACGTGGTCCCGCCGCTCGTGGTGGCAGCGCCGGGGCCGGGTCCGCCGGTGGCCGGTGCGGCTGCTCCGGTGCCGACCGCCGCTGGACCTCCGGGGCCGGGTACGCGGGCCACTCCCGCCCTTCCGCGCGCCGGTGGCCGATCAGTGCCGCCCGGTGCCGCCGCTGACGGAGCGGGGACGTGGCCGGCCGTGCCGACCGGGTCCGGGGCGGCGACGGCCGCCGAACCGGAGGCGGACGACGTCGGCTCAGGAGCGGAAGACGTCGGCTCGGGTGTGGCCGGTGCGGGTCGCGGCGGGGAAGGCGTCGGCTCGGCGGCGGCCGGAGCAGGTTCGGCGGTCGCGGTCGGCGCGGCGGACGCAGGGTCGGCCGGCGTCGCCGGAACCTCGTGCTCGGTCATCCTCGTCCTCCGTGCCACGCTCGCACCCGGATCCGTCCCACCGGACCGGCAGTGCCTGTGTGACACCGTGCCACATCCCGACCGGAAGGCACACCCGTAGCCCACACAGTGTCCCGCGTGTACGCGTGGGACGGGTCGGAGATCGCCTCGGTGGGCCCCGTCCGGTCAGCGACCGCCGGTGGCGGACGGGGTGGCCGAGGTGCTCTCCTCGGGATCGCTGCTGCTCGCCGCCGTGGTCGGGGCGAGGCTGCTGCGCGTCGGGTCGAGGCTGCTGTTCTCCGTGCTCGGGGTGGCCGTGGCCGACGGGCTCTCCGACGGCGAGCCCGTCGGCGACGGCGTCACCGACGGGGAGGGCGAGTCGGTCGGCTTCGGCGTGGGCGAGCCCGTCGGCGAGGGGGACGGCGACGTCGGTCGCGGAGTCGGCGTCGGCTTCGGGCTGGTGGTGGGCTTCGGGGTCGGCTTCGGCGTGGGCTTGGGTGCCGGCGGCTGCGACGGGGTGGGCGGAGTGGCGGGGGCGGGCACCGCACCGACCACCCGGGTCGCGGCGTAGAACCGGGACCAGCGCACCGTCGAGATCTTCACCACGTCGCCGGTGGTCGGTGCGTGGATCATCTTGCCGCCGCCGACGTACATGCCCATGTGGTGGACGGTCCGCCAACTGCTGCCGGAGGCGAAGAAGATCAGATCGCCGGGGAGCAGCGCGGTGCGCGGCACGGTGCGGGACCGGGTCGCGTAGTACTGGTCGCGGGCGACCCGCGGCAGTTTGTAGTACCCGGCCGACCGGTACGCCGACCAGACCAGGCCGGAGCAGTCGAACGAGTTCGGTCCGGTGGCACCCCAGACGTACGGGTCGCCGAGCTGACGCCGGGCGTACGCGAGGGCGGCCAGCGCGGTGGGGTGCGCGACCAGTCCGTCGGCCGACTGGTCGAGGTAGTCGGCACCGAGTTGCTGCTCGGCGGCCTCCTGCTGGCGGGCCAGCGTGATCAACTGCGCGGAGTTCTCCTCGCGCAGTTTGACCAGCTTGGCCTCTTCCTCACGCAGCGACTGCTGCGTGGCGGCGTACTGCTGCTGCACCCCGCGCAGCCGCTGATCGGCGGCGGCGTACGCCTGCGTGGCCACCTGCTCGTCGGCCCGGGCACGGCTGACCTGGCCGGCGGCCGGCCCGGTGGCGCCTTCGCTGCGCTCGCCCCGGTTGGCCCGGTGCAGTAGTTCCAGGTCCCGCAGGGTGGCGGCCCAGTCGCCGGGCGGCTGGGCGGCGTCGACCTTGATCGCCTCGGCGGCGACCTGGTCGGCACGCTGCTCGGCCTGCTGGACCGCGGCCCGGGCGAACTCCAGGGTGCGTCCGGCCGCGGTGTGCTGGGACTCGGCCTCGGTGCGCTGCTGTTGCAGGTCGAGTAGTTGGGTGCCGAGTTCCCCGATCCGTGCCTCGACGGCGGTGATCTGGGCTTCGAGCGCGTTGCCGGCGGGGGTGACGGTCGGGGCGATCACGCCGGGGGTGCCGCCGGGCGGTGCGCCGGGCAGTTGGAGCTGACCGGCGACGGCCGGGCGGGAACCGCTGTCGGGCACCGTGGCCGGGACGCTCGGCTCGGCGTACGCGGGAGCGGCGAGGACGGCGCTGGCGACGGCGCTGAGCAGCGCGGACCAGAGCATCGGCCGCAGCACCGGCGAGACCAGCGGACTCCGTCGCCGTCGCCGCCGTCCGTCCGTGCTGTCGACCATCGGGCTCCCGTCCGGACCTGCTCCGCCGCGCCGGGGGTCGGACGCGGATGTGGGGACGCTACTGCCAGGTGTCGCCAGATCGCCTGGTGTCACCGGTGCGAGGTGTGGCGTGCCCCATCCTGTCTTACCTCACCTGCTGCGCGGTGTCGATGTTTGGACGGGTTAAAGGAAGCTGTGAGTTCGGGAGACGCTGGTCACCGAAGGACCACGGTGTGAGCAGCCCGGGTCTGCGACGTAGGCTCTGACTGCGGCCGGTAACGGTCGCGGACGCAGGGGAAAGGGACGGGCTTTCGATGGACGCCGGACTCAAGCGCGAGCTCGAAGCGAAGGTGTACGCCGGGGAGCGGCTGACCCGTGAGGACGGCATCGCGCTCTACTCCAGCGACGACCTGACATGGTTGGGGCGACTGGCCCACCACGCGCGTACCGAGCGCAACGGCGAGCGGGTGATGTTCAACGTCAACCGGCACCTCAACCTGACCAACGTCTGCTCCGCCTCCTGCGCGTACTGCTCCTTCCAGCGCAAGCCGGGCGAGAAGGACGCGTACACGATGCGCATCGACGAGGCGGTCCGCAAGGCCAAGGAGATGGAGGACGAGCAGCTCACCGAGCTGCACATCGTCAACGGCCTGCACCCGACCCTGCCCTGGCGCTACTACCCGAAGGTGCTGCGCGAGCTGAAGGCCGCGCTGCCGAAGGTCAAGCTCAAGGCGTTCACCGCCACCGAGGTGCAGTGGTTCGAGAAGATCAGCGGGCTGACCGCCGACGCGATCCTTGACGAGCTGATGGAAGCCGGTCTGGAGTCGTTGACCGGTGGCGGTGCGGAGATCTTCGACTGGGAGGTCCGCCAGCACATCGTCGACCACGCCTGCCACTGGGAGGACTGGTCACGGATCCACCGCCTGGCGCACAGCAAGGGCATGAAGACGCCGTCGACCATGCTCTACGGCCACATCGAGGAGCCGAGGCACCGGGTCGACCACGTGCTGAGGCTGCGGGAGCTGCAGGACGAGACCAATGGCTTCGTGGTCTTCATCCCGCTGCGCTACCAGCACGACTTCGTCGACTCGGCGGACGGCAAGGTCCGTAACCGGATCCAGGCCCGCACCACGATGGCCTCGCCGGCCGAGTCGTTGAAGACCTTCGCGGTCTCCCGGCTGCTCTTCGACAACGTGCCGCACGTGAAGTGCTTCTGGGTGATGCACGGGCTCTCGGTGGCCCAGCTCTCGCTCAACTTCGGCGTTGACGACCTGGACGGCTCGGTCGTCGAATACAAGATCACGCACGACGCGGACTCGTACGGGACGCCGAACACGATGCACCGGGACGACCTGCTGCACCTGATCTGGGACGCCGGCTTCCGTCCGGTCGAGCGGAACACCCGCTACGAGGTGGTCCGCGAGTACGACGCCGCGCCGAGCATGGCGGAGCGCCGGTCCGAGCCGCAGCAGGTCTGGGCCTGAGTCGACGCGTACCCTGGCACGACGATGAGCGAGCAACAGAGCGCGTTCCCCCGCCGGGACGACGACGGGCGCATCCGTTTCCTGGGTGACCTGCTCGGCGTCAGCCTGGGCGGAGTGGTCATCGGGATGCTGGTGCTGGTGCTCTTCGACACGGCCTTCGCCTGGTTCGGTGCCGGTGACTTCGGTCAGGCCAACGGGTGGCTGGCGGTGATCCTGGCCGTCTGGTTGTTCTGGGAGGACTTCCGGGCCTGGGAGTTCGGCGCGCCCCGGTTGGTGGCCGGGTTGGTGGCGCTGGCGATGGCGGTGGTCTCCGGTCTGCTGGTGGCAGGCGTGGTGACCGGGCTGCCGCCGCTGCTCTCCGGCGGCCTGGCGGCGGTGACGTTCACCGTTGTGTACACGCTGGTCTGGTTCCCCGGCGTCCGTTGGCTGGTCGACCGGACGATCTGAGGTCGCCGTGCGGCGCGGCCGCACACAGGAGCTGAGAGACGCCGCCGCCCGGCGGAGAATGGAGTACGACGTGAGCGCGGCGGCCAAGTACACCCTCGGCCGGATCGGCCTGTTCGTGGTCGTGATGCTGGCCCTCTGGCCGGTCGACATGGACATCTTCCTCAAGCTGATCCTGGCGCTGCTGTTCTCCGCCGCGGTCTCCTTCTTCCTGCTCAAGGGCGTACGCGACCAGATGGCCGAGGAGATGGCCGCCGCCGCCGAGCGTCGCCGCTCGGAGAAGGAGCGGCTGCGGTCCGCCCTGGCCGGCGAGGACCAGGCCGAGGCCGACCCGGTCTCCGGCGGCCAGACCGACGGCGGATCGGCCGACCAGCCCGGCTCGTCCACCGAGCCGGGACGCGGCTCGTCCTCCTGACCTGCGGCGACGGGACCATGTCGTCGGCATGAGGATCCGACTGGGATGGGCCGTACAGCGATCGATGTTGATATGACCATGTGACCGGTGGTGGGCTGTCCGCTGCCGGGCGGGGAACCCCCGCGCCTCCAGGAGGTTGTCCATGGCCTTCCGTTCGATCCCCGTCCGCCGTGCCCTGGCGCTCATCGTCGCCGCCGGGCTCGGCCTGCTCACCATCTCCGCACCACCGGTGTCCGCCGAACCGGCCCCGAACCGGGACGAGCAGCCGGCCGCCGTGCCCTACCGGGTACTGGGTCCGAAGACGCTCGCCGACCGCAACGCGATCGCCGGCACCGGTGCCGCGATCGACTACTCCGAACACGGGGTGCTGCACGTCTCGGCCACCCGCGCCGAGGCCGCCGCGATCACCCGCCTCGGGTTCCGGCTGGAGGCGATCGCCGCCCTGCCCACCGATCGGGGCGCCACGGACGGGCAGGTCGGCGCGTTGGCCTTCCCGCCGGCCGACGCGAACTACCACGACTACGCGGAGATGACCGCCGTGGTCAACCAGGTCGTCGCGGACCACCCGTCGATCGCCCGCAAGGTCAGCATCGGCAGCTCGTACGAGGGCCGGGAGCTGGTGGCGGTGAAGATCTCCGACAACGTCGCCACCGACGAGAACGAGCCGGAGATCCTCTTCAACGCCCAGCAGCACGCCCGCGAGCACCTGACCGTCGAGATGGCGATCTACCTGCTCAACCTCTTCACCGACAACTACGGCTCCGACTCCCGGATCACCGGCCTGGTCAACAACCGGGAGATCTGGATCGTGCCGACCGTCAACCCCGACGGCAGCGAGTACGACATCGCCACCGGCTCCTACCGGTCCTGGCGGAAGAACCGCCAACCCAACAGCGGTTCGTCGTACGTCGGCACCGACCTGAACCGCAACTGGAGCTTCAACTTCGGGTGCTGCGGCGGCTCGTCCGGCTCCACCTCCTCGGACACCTACCGGGGCCCGTCGGCGTTCTCCGCTCCCGAGACGCAGGCGCTGCGCAACTTCGTCAACAGCCGGGTGGTCGGCGGGGTGCAGCAGATCAAGGCCAACATCGACTTCCACACCTACTCCGAGCTGGTGCTCTGGCCGTACGGCTACACGACCAGCAACACCGCCACCGGGATGAACGCCGACCAGTACAACACCTTCGCCACCATCGGCCAGCAGATGGCGGCGACCAACGGCTTCACCCCGCAGCAGTCCAGCGACCTGTACATCACCGACGGCAGCAGCATCGACTGGATGTGGGCGACGCACGGCATCTGGGCGTACACCTTCGAGCTGTATCCGGGCTCGGCCTCCGGCGGCGGCTTCTACCCGCCCGACGAGGTCATCCCGGCGCAGACCTCGCGCAACCGGGAGGCGGTGCTGATCCTCTCCGAGTACGCCGACTGCCCGTACCGGGCCATCGGCAAGCAGGCCCAGTACTGCGGCGGTGGCAGCGGGACCACGGTCTGGTCGGACACCTTCGAGACCGCGACCGGCTGGACGATCAACCCCAACGGCACCGACACGGCCACCTCGGGGCAGTGGGAGCGGGGGGCCGCGCAGGCCACCAACTCCAGCGGCGCCAAGCAGCTCACCCCGTTCGCCGGCAGCAACGACCTGGTCACCGGCCGGTTGGCCGGCAGCGCCGCCGGAGACTACGACGTGGACGGCGGCGTGACCAGCGCCCGGTCCCCGGCGGTCACGTTGCCGTCCAGCGGCACGTTGACGCTGTCGCTGGCCTGGTACCTGGCGCACGGCTCGAACTCGTCGTCGGCCGACTACCTGCGGGTCAGCGTGGTGCACAACGGCGGCACCACGGCACTGCTCACCCAGGCCGGCGCGGCCAGCAACCGCAACGGCGCCTGGACCCAGGCCAACCTCAACCTCACCCCGTACGCCGGGCAGTCGGTCCGGATCCTGGTGGAGGCCGCCGACGCGTCGACGGCCAGCCTGGTCGAGGCGGCTGTGGACAACGTCACCATCACCGCCTCCTGAAAGCGGCGGGGCCCCGCCACACCCCCTCGCGCGGGGCCCCGTCCAGGGGCCAAACGGACAACAGTGAACTAGACGGGCTGCACGTGGCCGGGACCGTGACCTGCTCAGCGGGTCGCGGTCCCGCCGTGCGCTACCGTCGTACCGACCCGCCGCAGCGAAGCCGGTGCGAAACCGGCGCTGTCCCGCAACTGTGATGCCCCGAAGACGGGGACGAGTCAGGTCGCCTGGGGCGCGTCGCGATTCGCGCTCTCGAGGAAGGGCGCCTCGCGGACGGGCCGCTCCGGCTCCTGTCGGCGAAGCAGCACTCCTCGACCGACAGGAGGACCGATGTTCAGCCGTACCCCCCGGGTCTTCGCCGCCACTCTCGCGGTGGCCGCGCTCGCCCTCGGTGCCTGCGCCGAGACGAACAGCGAGACACCCCGCACCGGCGACAGCCGCAGTGGCGCCACCTTCCCCGTCACCGTCGGGTCGTTGACCCTGGATCAGCGTCCCGAGAAGATCGTCTCGCTCTCCGCGACGGCTACCGAGATGCTCTTCGCCATCGGTGCCGGGCCGCAGGTCACCGCCGTTGACGACCAGTCGAACCACCCGGCCGACGCGCCGAAGACGGACCTCTCCGGCTACCAGCCGAACGCCGAGGCGGTCGCCGCGAAGAACCCCGACCTGGTGGTGCTCAGCGACGACCGCAACAAGATCGTCGACCAGCTCACCACCCTCAAGATCCCGGTCTACCTGACCCCGGCGGCGCAGACCCTGGACGACTCGTACCGGCAGATCACCGAGCTGGGCACGCTCACCGGCAACGCCGACACGGCGACCGACGTGGTGCAGCGGATGAAGGACGACATCACCAAGATCGTCGCCGAGGTGCCGCAGCGGGTCCAGGCGCCCACCTACTTCCACGAGCTGGGGCCGGAGCTGTACACCGCCACCAGCAAGACCTTCATCGGCTCGATCTATGCCCTCGCCGGCCTGGAGAACATCGCCGACGCTGCGGACGCCGACGGCACGAACGGCGGCTACCCGCAGCTCTCCCAGGAAGTGATCGTCCAGGCCAACCCGGACTTCGTCTTCCTCTCCGACGTGAAGTGCTGCCAGCAGAGCGCCGCCACGGTCAAGGCGCGCAGCGGTTGGTCCGGCATCGAGGCGGTCAAGAGCGACCAGATCGTCGAGCTGGACGACGACGTCGCCTCGCGCTGGGGCCCGCGCGTGGTGGACCTGCTCCGGACCATCGTGGACGCCACCGCCAAGGTCACCGAGTGACCGACGTCGTCAGGCGTTAGCAGGGGACCCTTCCTATGCACCAGGCGTTAGCAAGGGACCCTTCCTTACCGGTCGTCGCCCGCCCGGCGGGCCTGCGGAAACGCTGGCTCGCCGTCGGCGTGCTCGCCGTCTTCGTCGCCCTGGTGGCGGGCGTCTCGCTCGGCCCGGTCAGCCTGCCGCCCGGCAGCGTCGCGATCGAACTGCTCAATCTGCTGCCCGGGGTACGCCTGGACAGCGGGCTGACCGAGCGCGAGATCGCCATCGTCACCGAGTTGCGGCTGCCCCGGGTGGTGCTGGGCCTGCTGGTCGGTGGACTGCTGGCCCTGGCCGGCGGCGCCTACCAGGGCGTGTTCCGCAACCCGCTGGCCGACCCGTACCTGCTCGGGGTGGCCGCCGGAGCGGGGCTCGCGGTCACCGTCGTCCTGACCCTCGGCACCGCGACCGGCGGTGCGCTCAGCGGGTTGCCGCTCACCATCCCGCTGGCCGCCTTCGTCGGCTCGCTCGGTGCGGTCGCCATGACGTACCTGCTCGGGGTGGCCGGTGGACGCAGCCGTTCGCCGGCCACCCTGATCCTGGCCGGGGTGGCCGTCTCCGCGTTCCTCTCCGCCGGTCAGACGTACCTGCTGCAACGCAACGCGGACAGCATCCAGGAGGTGTACTCCTGGCTGCTCGGGCGGCTGGCCACCGCCGGTTGGCACGACGTCCGGCTGGTGCTGCCGTACTTCCTGCTCACCAGCCTGGTCATCCTTCTGCACCGCCGGGAGTTGGACGTGCTCTCGGTGGGTGACGACGAGGCGGCCGGGCTCGGCCTGCACCCGCAACGCTCCCGGTACCTGCTGATCGCCGCCGCCTCGCTGGGCACCGCCGCCGCGGTGTCCGCCTCCGGCCTGATCGGCTTCGTCGGGATCATCGTGCCGCACACCGTACGGCTGCTCGCCGGATCGAGCTACCGGGTCATCCTGCCGCTGTCGTTGCTGTTCGGCGGCGCCTTCCTGGCCCTGACCGACGTGGCGGCCCGGACTGCCGCCGCCCCGCAGGAGATCCCGATCGGGGTGGTCACCGCGCTGCTCGGCGGTCCCTTCTTCGTGCTGATCCTGCGGACCGCCCGACGGGTGCTGACGTGACCGCGCCCGACGCGTCCGATGTCGCCGCAGTGCGGGTGCGTGACCTGCGGATCAGCCTGGACGGCACGCCGATCCTGACCGGCGTCGACCTGACCGTCCGGCCCGGCGAGTGGGTCACCGTGATCGGACCCAACGGCGCCGGCAAGTCGACCCTGTTGCGGGCCGTCGGCGGCCTGCTCGCCGCGCCGGGCGCCGTCGACCTCTTCGGTACGCCGCTGAGCGCCCTGCGCCGCCGCGAACGGGCCCGGGTGGTGGCGACCGTGGCCCAGTCCCCGGTCGTACCGCCCGGAATGGCGGTGCTCGACTACGTGCTGCTCGGACGTACCCCGTACATCCCGCCGCTGGGCCGGGAGTCCGCCGCCGACATGGCCGTGGTGCACGAGGTGCTCGGTCGGCTGGACCTCGCCGGCTTCCAGGGTCGGGAACTGGCCACCCTCTCCGGCGGGGAGCGGCAGCGGGTCTTCCTGGCCCGCGCACTGGCACAGGGCGCCACCCTGCTGCTGCTCGACGAGCCGACCAGCGCGCTGGACATCGGTCACCAGCAGGAGGTGCTCGAACTCGTCGACCAGTTACGCCGGACGCACGGCCTGACCGTGCTGGCCACCATGCACGACCTCTCCATCGCGGGCGAGTACGCCGACCGCATGGTGCTGCTGGCCGACGGCCGGATCGTCGCCGAGGGCACCCCGACCGAGGTACTCACCGAGGAGATGCTCGCCCGCTACTACCGGGCCCACGTCACGGTCGTCCCCGGCTCCCACGGCCCCCTGGTCCTCCCCACCCGCCCCCGCTGACCCCACCTTC
>NZ_SISL01000095.1:0-16701 GCF_004307965.1 Verrucosispora sp. SN26_14.1
CGCCCAGATCGCGGCGGCGGCCAGGCCGCCGTCGGCCACCGGCACCGAGGCGCAGCCGCCGAGCCAACGCAGGCCGCGCAGGTGCAGGTAGCGGGCGATGCCCGCCCACATCAGGTTGATCACCGCGCCGGTCCGGTGGTCCGGGTGTACGCAGGACCGACCCGCCTCGACCAGTTGCCCGTCCAGCGGGTCGAGCGGGGCCAGGTCGAACTCTCCCGCCGCGTAGCGACGGTCCGTCCGCCCCGGCGGCAGGAGGCGGTACGTGCCGACCACCGCCCCGGTGTGCTCCTGGCGCACCAGCAGGTGGTCGCAGTACGGGTCGAGGGCGTCGGTGTCCAGGCCGGGTGCGTCCGGCGCGACGGTCGCGCCCAGCTCGCCGGCGAACACCTCGTGACGTAGGCGTTGCGCGGCCTCGACCTGGCGGGGTCCGTCGGCGATCGAGAGGGTGTAGCCGCTGGTCGTGATAGGTACGTCCGCGGCGGACAGAACAGCCATGCCCACTGTGTAGCCCCCGACGGGTTGCCGGCTCCGGTGGCGACCGGTGTCGATCCGGTGAACGCCGGTGGGCGACCGGTGGCTGACCCGTCGGCCGGTCCGGCCCGGGGATCGTGCGAGGCTGCCCGGGGTCCGCCCGGCGACGGGGCCGGGCGCGGCGGAAGGAGTCCGATGATCATCGAGGCGCGCTACCACGGGCCGCCCGGCTCCGGCAACGGCGGATGGAGCGCGGGCGTCTTCGCCTCGGCGTACGGCGGGTCCGGGCCGGTGGAGGTGACTCTGCGTCGACCGCCGCCACTGGACACGCCGCTGACGCTGACCGAGGGCCAGGTGCACGATCCGGCCGGCGAGGTGGTCGCGCAACTCCGTCCCGCCGAGCCGTTCGACGTGGTGGCGCCGCCGGTGGACTCGGCCACCGCCCGATCCGCCTCGACGGCGTACCCGGGTCTGGTGGACCACCCGTTCCCCGGCTGCTTCGTCTGCGGCCCGGAGCGCGCCGACGGCCTGCGGATCTTTCCCGGACCGCTGCCGGAGGGCCGGACGGCCGCCCCGTGGCGGGTGCCGGCGCAGGTGGGCGTGCCGACGGTCTGGGCCGCGCTGGACTGCCCGGGCGGCTGGACGGTGCTCGGCGCGGACCGGCCGTACCTGCTCGGGCGGATCGCCGCGCGGGTCGAGGCGCTGCCCGAGCCGGGCACCGAGTGCGTGGTGACCGGTGTGGTGATCACCACGCAGGGCCGCAAGGCGTTGGTGCACACCAGCCTGTACGCGCCGGAGGGTGATCTGCTGGCCCACGCCCGTGCGATCTGGATCGCGGTGGAGGACGACCGTCGATCGGGTCGTACCTGGGGATGAGGCAGCTCCTGCCTGGGACGGAGCACGATCTCCGGAACGCGCCCGATTGATTTGCCTGACCATTACCGTCACGCTGTGCAACGGCGCACCCCGGCGCCACGGGAGGAGAATGATGTCCGACGGGCAGTCACGCCCCAATAGCGACGCGCAGATCGTGGTCTCCGGTCTGACCAAGCAGTACCGCAACGTGCTGGCGGTCAACAATCTGTCGTTCACGATCGAGCCGGGCCGGGTCACCGGATTCCTCGGTCCGAACGGCGCCGGCAAGACCACCACGCTGCGGATGCTGCTGAACCTGGTCACCCCGAGCGCCGGCACCGCCACCATCGGTGGCCGCCGGTACCCGGACCTGGTCGACCCGCTGCGGCACGTCGGCGCGGTGCTGGAGGCGTCCAGCGCGCACAAGGGGCGTACCGGAATCAACCACCTGCGAGTGATCTGCGCGGCGGCCGGGTTGCCCCGGCAGCGGGCCGACGAGGCGCTCGCCATGGTCGGCCTGAGCCCGGCGGCGAAGCGCAAGTTCAAGGGTTACTCGCTGGGTATGAAGCAGCGCCTCGGCATCGCCGCGGCGATGCTCGGCGACCCCCAGGTGCTCATCCTCGACGAGCCGGCCAACGGTCTGGACCCGGAGGGCATCCGGTGGATGCGCGGGTTCCTCAAGGGCCTGGCCGCCGAGGGCCGCACCGTGCTGGTCTCCAGCCACCTGCTGTCGGAGATGCAGTTGCTCGCCGACGACGTGGTGATCATCGCGGCCGGGCAGCTCGTCCGGCAGGGACCGGTCGAGCAGGTGATCGGGTCGATGGCGCAGGGTGCCCGGGTCCGGGTCCGCACCCCGCAGGCGGACGCGCTGACCGCGGCGCTGGCCGGCGGCGAGGCCACCGTGCAGACCGACGAGCACGGCACCCTGCTGATCGCCGGGGTGGACGCCCCGACGGTGGGCCGGGCAGCCCTGGCCGCCGGGGTGGAGCTGCACGAGCTGAGCACCGAACGACCCGACCTGGAACGCGTGTTCCTGGAGCTGACGGCCGGAAAGGCGGGCATCCGATGAGCAACCTCGTCCGCGCCGAACTGCTCAAGATCCGCACCACCAGCACCTGGTGGTGGCTGGCCATCGCGGCGTTCCTGTCGATCGCCATGGCCTTCCCGTTCAACGCCTGGCTGGCCAACGAGACGCTCAGCGGCGGCGGGGAGGAGTTCGGTTACACCGGCGACGCCGCCTCCGCGCCGGCACAGGCGGCGAACATCTACACCTCGGGTCAGTACCTCGGCCTGATGTTCGTGATGCTGATCGGCATCCTGATGGTCACCAACGAGTTCTTCCACCAGACGGCGACCACCACCTTCCTGGCCACCCCGCGGCGGACCGCGGTGATCGTCAGCAAGCTCATCGCGGCCAGCCTGCTGGGCTTCGCGTTCTGGCTGGTGACCACCGTGATCGACCTGGGTGCCGGAGCGCTGTTCCTGACGCTCAACGACCACGGCACGATGCTCGGCGAGTGGGAGGTCCAGCGGGCCCTGCTGCTCAACCTGATGGCGTACGCCATCTGGACCGTGCTGGGCGTGGGTATCGGCACGCTGATCACCAGCCAGCTCGGTGCGGTGATCACCGCGTCGGTGCTTTACCTAATTGGTACACAAGTTGTCGGTCTGCTGTTCCTCCTGCTGTCGAACTGGCTGGACAACATGGCCGTGATCAAGTGGCAGGTGATCTGGCCCGCGGCGGCCTCCCAGATCATGATCACCCCAGGTGAGAACGAGATGTTGCCCGCCTGGTGGGTCGGTGCCGTGGTGCTGATCGGCTACGCCGTGGTGAGCTGCGTGGTCGGCATCCTGATTACGCGGCGTCGCGACATCTCCTGATTCGCGGACCCGGAGAGCGACCGGGCCGGGCCCGGTCCGATCGGCGACGAGCCGGTCGGGCCGGGCCCGTGTCATAGCAGCTAGCAGGGCGACACGCTGGGCTTACGGAACTTCTGGCATCTTCTGTGAATCGGACCACGGGACGGAGGTGGAAATGCCTCAGCGATCAGTACGGCGTAGCCTTGAACCCGTCCTGTGTGCGCTCGTCCTGGCGCGGACGGACACCGCGTGACACACCAAACCCGCGTGAAAGAGGCGATTACCGGCCGTGTCGACCCAGCAGACTTCGCAGGAGAACCCACTGGCGGGTTTCGGCCCGAACGAGTGGATCGTCGAGGAGATGTACCAGCGCTACCTCGCCGATCCCAGCAGCGTCGACCCGGCCTGGCACGACTTCTTCGCCGACTACCGGCCCGGCCCCGGCAAGGGCCGCTCCGCCGACGGTGACGGCCCGGCGACCACCACCGAGTCCGCCCCGAAGGCCCCGGCCAAGACCGAGCCGAGTGCCGCCAAGTCCGAGCCGAGCGCCAAGGCCACACCCGCGGCCAAGGCGGAGCCGGCCAAGTCCACGGCACCGGCGAAGGCCAAGCCGGCCGCCAAGTCCGAGCCGGCCAAGGCGACCACGACGAAGTCCACCCCGGCGAAGTCGGCCCCGACCGCCACCGGGCCGCAGACCACGCCGCTGCGCGGCGTCGCCGCCCGGATCGTGCAGAACATGGACGCCTCACTGGCCGTGCCGACCGCGACCAGCGTGCGCGCGGTGCCGGCCAAGCTGCTGGTGGACAACCGCATCGTGATCAACAACCACCTCGCCCGAGGGCGCGGTGGCAAGGTCAGCTTCACCCACCTGGTCGGCTACGCGCTGGTCCGGGCGATGGTCGCGCACCCGGAGATGAACAACTCCTTCGCCGAGGTCGACGGCAAGCCGGCGATGGTCCGCCCCGAGCACGTCAACCTGGGCATCGCCATCGACCTGGCCAAGCCCGACGGCAGCCGGACCCTGGTGGTGCCCTCCATCAAGGGTTGCGAGCAGATGGACTTCCGGCAGTTCTGGCAGGCGTACGAGGACGTCGTCCGGCGGGCCCGCCGCAACGAACTGACCATGGACGACTACTCCGGCACCACCATCTCGCTGACCAACCCCGGCGGCATCGGCACCGTGCACTCGATGCCGCGCCTGATGCAGGGCCAGAGCGCGATCATCGGCGTCGGCGCGATGGAGTACCCGGCGCCGTACCAGGGCATGAGCGAGGCCACCCTGGCCGAGCTGGCGGTCAGCAAGGTCATCACGCTGACCAGCACGTACGACCACCGGATCATCCAGGGCGCGCAGTCCGGCGAGTTCCTCAAGGTCATGCACGAGCTGCTGCTCGGCGAGCACGGCTACTACGACCAGATCTTCACCTCGCTGCGCATCCCGTACGAGCCGGTGCGCTGGATGCGCGACGTCGCGGTCGACAGCGAGGGGCAGATCAACAAGACCGCGCGGGTGCACGAGCTGATCCACTCCTACCGGGTCCGGGGCCACCTGATGGCCGACACCGACCCGCTGGAGTTCAAGATCCGCAAGCACCCCGACCTGGACGTCCTCCAGCACGGGCTGACCCTGTGGGACCTGGACCGCACCTTCCCGGTGAACGGCTTCAACGGCCGGCAGCGGATGCGGCTGCGGGAGATCCTCGGGGTGCTGCGCGACTCGTACTGCCGCCGGGTCGGCATCGAGTACATGCACATCCAGGACCCGGCCGAGCGCCGCTGGATCCAGGAGCGGGTCGAGCGCAAGTACGAGAAGCCGCCGGCCGACGAGCAGAAGCACGTGCTGAACC
Organism: Verrucosispora sp. SN26_14.1; assembly: GCF_004307965.1. Lineage (NCBI taxonomy): Bacteria > Bacillati > Actinomycetota > Actinomycetes > Micromonosporales > Micromonosporaceae > Micromonospora > Verrucosispora sp. SN26_14.1. The sequence goes on from NZ_SISL01000095.1 coordinate 5,034, forward strand.
GGCTCAACGCGGCCGAGGCTTTCGAGACGTTCCTGCAGACCAAGTACGTCGGGCAGAAGCGCTTCTCGCTGGAGGGCGGCGAGTCGCTGATCCCGCTCCTCGGCGAGGTGCTGGAGGCGTCCGCCGAGAACGACCTGGACGAGGTCGTGATCGGCATGGCCCACCGGGGTCGTCTCAACGTGCTGGCCAACATCGTCGGCAAGCCGTACGAGAAGATCTTCTCGGAGTTCGAGGGGCACCTCGACCCGCGCTCCACCCAGGGTTCCGGCGACGTGAAATACCACCTGGGCCAGAACGGCAAGTTCACCACGCCGGCCGGTGACCACTCGGTCAAGGTCTCGGTGGTGGCGAACCCGTCGCACCTGGAGGCGGTCGACCCGGTGCTGGAGGGCATCGTCCGCGCCAAGCAGGACCGCATCGACCTCAAGCTGGAGGGCTACACCGTGCTGCCGCTGGCGGTGCACGGCGACGCCGCCTTCGCCGGTCAGGGTGTGGTGGCCGAGACGCTCAACCTCTCCCAGCTGCGCGGCTACCGCACCGGTGGGACCGTGCACGTGGTGGTCAACAACCAGGTCGGCTTCACCACCGCGCCGGAGTACTCCCGGTCCAGCCTCTACAGCACCGACGTGGCGCGGATGATCCAGGCGCCGATCTTCCACGTCAACGGCGACGACCCCGAGGCCGTGGTCCGGGTCGCCCGGCTGGCCTTCGAGTACCGGCAGACGTTCAACAAGGACGTCGTGATCGACCTGGTCTGCTACCGGCGGCGCGGGCACAACGAGGGCGACGACCCCTCGATGTCCAACCCCCAGATGTACAAGATCATTGACTCGAAGCGCTCGGTCCGCAAGCTCTACACCGAGGAGCTGATCGGGCGGGGTGACATCACCGTCGAGGACGCCGAGGAGCTGCTGCGCGACTACCAGGCGCAGTTGGAGCGGGTCTTCAAGGCCACCCGCGACGCGGCCAGCACCCCGCGCCAGGTCAGCCGCCCGGCCCGGCAGGACGAGCCGGAGCCGCAGGTGGAGACCGCGACCGACGCGTCGGTGGTCAAGGCCGTCGGCGAGGCGCACGTCAACCTGCCGGACGGCTTCACCCCGCACAAGCGGATCCAGCAGTTGCTCGACCGGCGGGCCCGGATGTCCGTCGAGGGCAACATCGACTGGGGCTTCGGCGAGATCATCGCCTTCGGGGCACTGCTGCACGACGGGGTCACCGTCCGGCTCGCCGGACAGGACTCCCGGCGCGGCACCTTCGTGCAGCGGCACGCCTCGATCGTGGACGCCGAGACCGGTGACGACTACCTGCCGTTGCAGTCGCTGACCGGCGACGGCGAGCGGTCCCGGCTCTTCGTGCACGACTCGCTGCTCTCCGAGTACGCCGCGATGGGCTTCGAGTACGGCTACTCGGTGGAGAACCTGAACGCGCTGGTCTGCTGGGAGGCCCAGTTCGGCGACTTCGTCAACGGCGCCCAGTCGGTGATCGACGAGTTCATCTCCTCCGGTGAGGTGAAGTGGGGCCAGCGCTCCGCGGTCACCCTGCTGCTGCCGCACGGCCACGAGGGACAGGGCCCGGACCACACCTCCGGCCGGCCCGAGCGGTTCCTCCAGCTCTGCGCCGAGGACAACATGCGGGTGGCCATCCCGACCACCCCGGCGAACTACTTCCACCTGCTGCGTCGCCAGGCCCTCTCGCCGAAGCGCAAGCCGCTGGTGGTGTTCACGCCGAAGTCCCTGCTGCGGCACAAGCTCTGCGTCTCCCCGGTCGAGGACTTCACCACCGGCACCTTCGCACCGGTCCTGGCCGACCAGGCGGCACCCGCCGCCGATCAGGTCAAGCGGGTGCTGCTCTGCTCGGGCAAGGTCTACTACGACCTGTTCCAGGCGCGGCAGGAGCGCGGCGTCACCGACACCGCGCTGATCCGGCTGGAGCAGCTCTACCCGATGCCGGTGGAGGAGATCCGGGCCGCGCTCGCCCAGTACCCGAACGCGGAGGACTTCGCCTGGGTGCAGGAGGAGCCGGCCAACCAGGGTTCCTGGTCGTTCGTCGCGCTCAACCTGCTGGAGCACCTCGACGGGGTCCGCCTGCGTCGCATCTCCCGCCCCGCCGCCGCCGCCCCGGCCGTCGGCTCGGCGAAGATGCACGAGGTGGAGCAGAACGCGCTCATCGAGGCGGCGCTGCCCCGCCCCTGACCCACCGACCGCGAACACCGGGGCGGGCCATCGGAGACGGTGGCCCGCCCCGGTGAGCATGTCCGAGGAGACCTGATGTACTTCACCGACCGTGGCATCGAGGAGTTGGTCCAGCGCCGGGGGGACGAGGACGTCACCCTGGAGTGGATCGGCGAGCGGCTGCGGGACTTCGTCGACCTCAACCCCGAGTTCGAGACCCCGATCGAGCGCTTCGCCACCTGGCTCGCCCGGCTCGACGACCCCGACGACGAGTAGTCCGCAGCCCGGACCGCCCCGGCACCGGGCGTCGGTGCCGACGAAGAAGCCCTGGTAGGCCCGGTCCCCACCGGCCGGGCCGGCGGGTATGGTGACGGCCATGCTTCGCAGCTCCCGCCGCCCTGCCCTGGTGGCGGCGATCGCGCTGACGCTCCTGCTGACCGGGTGCGGCGACGAGGCGCCCGAGCGTCCACCGACGGAGACCGTCAGCGCCGACCGCTCGTCACCGCCGCTGCCGCCGACCTTCTACGTCGACCCGCGTGGCGCGGCGTCCTGGCAGGTCACCGAGTGGGCGCAGGAGGGACGGGCCGAGGACGCCGCCATACTGCGCCGGATCAGCACCCGCCCCACCGCCCGCTGGCTGGTGGGCGACTCCGCCACGGTCACCGAGGAGGTGTCGGAGTTCCTCGCCGGTGCCAGCCGCTCCGGGCAGACACCGGTGCTGGTCACCCACAACCTCCCGCAGCGCGACTGCGGACGGCAGGGTCAGGGCGGCGCCGAGTCGGCCGGGGCGTACCAGGACTGGATCCGGCGGGTGGCCGCCGGGGTGCAGGGACGCCCGGTCACCATCGTGGTGGAACCGGGCGCGGTGCCGGACGCCGTGGACCGGTGCGTCGACGACGTCGACGAGCGACTGGACCTGCTGCGGGACGCGGTGACGGTGCTGGGCAGCACCGGGAGCGCCCGGATCTATCTGGACGCCGGGCACCCCGGCTGGATCACCGACGGCGCCCGGCTGGCGGCGGCGCTACGCCGTGCCGGTGTCGCCGAGGCCGACGGCTTCGCGCTCAACGTGGCCAACTTCGTCGGTACGCCGCAGAACGTCACCTACGGCCACGAGATCTCCGACGCCCTCGGCGGCACCACCACCTTCGTCATCGACACCAGCCGCAACGGCCGGGGCCGGTATCCGGGCGAGACCGTGCGGTCGGCGCCGAGCTGGTGCAACCCGCCGGGCCGGGCACTCGGCGCGGACCCCACCACCGACACCGGCCTTGAGCGGGTCGACGCCCTGCTGTGGGTCAAGTACCCGGGCGAGTCCGACGGCGCCTGCCGCCCGGGCGAGCCGGAGAGCGGTGCCTGGTGGCCCGAGTACGCCCTCGGCCTCGCCCGACGCGCCGGCTGACACTCTCGGGCGAGGGATGTCCGGGCGTACCGGCTGTCAGCAGGTCAGGGGCGTCCCCGCCGGGCGGTGGCGGCCACCGGGGCGGGCACCGGTGACGGTGGAGCCGCCGGGCCGACGGGCGCCAGTCCGGTGCGCTTGAGCTTCTGCCAGCCCAGCCGCCCGCCGGTCAACGCGGTGACCACCGACTGGAGCAGCACGAGGTACATCAGCTGGCGATAGACGAACTGCTGCAACGGCAGCACCCAGAGGACGCCGAGCTTCTCCTTGTCGAGGCGGAACGCCACGATCGCGGTCAGGAACTGCAACCCCAGCATGGCGGCCCAGGCCAGCGCCGTCTCGGTCCGGTTCAGGAAGATCAGGCCGTAGATGGCGAGCAGGTCGATCACCGGGGCGGTCAGTGGGAGCAGCACCCCGAACAGCGTCAGGAAGGCCAGGCAGCGGCGGCTGAACCGGCCGGAGGCGCCCTTGTCGAGCACCGAGCGGCGGTGCTTCCACATCGCCTGCATGGTGCCGTAGCTCCACCGGTACCGCTGCTTCCACAACTGCCCGAAGCTGGCCGGTGCCTCGGTCCAGGCGCGGGCGCTCTCCTCGTAGACCACCTTCCAACCGGCGCGGCCCAGGGCCATGGTGATGTCGGTGTCCTCGGCCAGCGTCTCGTCGGTCATCCCACCGGCGTACTCCAGCGCCTCGCGGCGGAACGCGCCGATCGCGCCGGGGATGGTCGGCATGCACCGCAGCGTCTCGTAGAGCCGGCGATCGAGGTTGAAGCCGATCACGTACTCGATGTGCTGCCACTTGGCGATCATGCTGCGCCGGTTGCCGACCTTGACGTTGCCGGCCACCGCACCCACCTGCGGGTCGCCGAAGGGCTGGACCAGGCGACGGACGGCGTCGGGCTCGAAGACGGTGTCCCCGTCGACCATCACGATCAGGTCGTGTCGGGCCAGCGCGACGCCGGTGTTCAGCGCGCTCGGTTTGCCGCCGTTGGGCTTGCGGACCACCCGTACGTTCGGCAGGCCGAGCCCGGCGGCGATGTCGGCGGTGCCGTCGGTCGAACCGTCGTCGACCACCACCACCTCGATGCCGCCGGGATGGTCGCCGGTGGCGAGTGAGCGGACCGCCTCGGCGATGCCCTCCTTCTCGTTGTACGCGGGCACGATCACCGACACCGGTTCGGTGACCGGCGGTCCCCAGGCGAAGCCCTTGCGGCGTCGTTTGCGGGCGTGCCGTCGCGCCAGCACGAACAGCAGCACGGTCCGCCCGATGGTGAGCGTCCCGACCAGCACGAAGAGGACGCCGAAGAGGACGAAGGTGCCGTCGGCGGCGCGTACCGCCATGATCAGCATCTGGCCGCGCCAGCGCTCGGTGAACGTCGCCTCGGTCGGTCCGGCCGTGGTCCCGGTGGCACCGGCCTCGGCCAGCGCCCGGTTCAATCCGCCACTGATCGTGGTGAAGGTGTATCCCCGCTCCTTCATCAACGGGATGTACCGGTCCAGCGCCTCGACGGTCTGCGAGCGGTCGCCACCGGAGTCGTGCCAGAGCGTGACCGCTCCGGAGTAGCCCTCCGGTACGGTCCGCTCGATCATCCCCTCCACGCCCTGCCGCTCCCAGTCCCGGCTGTCCAGGTCGTTGACCACGCTGAGGTAGCCGAGCTCACCGGCCTGTTGCAGCAGCGGCCAGTCCTGGTCGACGAAGGCGTCCGCCCGCGACGAGTACGGGAACCGCAGCAGGTTGGACCGCTGGCCGGTGGCTCCGGCGATGACGAGCTGGGTCTGGGTGTACTCCATCCGCCGCTGCCATCCCGGGATCTGGGTGAGGTGCGGGTGGGTGAAGGTGTGCACGCCCAGTTCGTGCCCCTTCTCGGCCAGCTCGCGGACCAGGTCGGGGCTGCGGACCACCTGGTTGCCGAGGACGAAGAAGGTGCCCGGGACCTGGTGCTTCTCCAACACCTCCAGCACGGCCGGGGTCCAGATCGGGTCGGGGCCGTCGTCGAAGGTCAACGCGATGGTCCGCGCCGGCAGCCGGTACGACTGCGGCCGGTCGGCGGTGGTGTTGACGATCGGGCCGCCTTCGAGGATCTCGTCGGGGACGTCGTCCTGGCCGCTGCCGAAGGTGTTCTCCGCCCGGTAGTCCGGGATGAACGAGCCGTTGGCGTACGCCTGGACGAAGAGGATGCCGCCGAGCAGCACGAAGACCATGGCGTAGACCGCCCAGCTCGGACGGGGGATGAACCGCCGGGCGCGGGCGGCCGGACCGGGTCGGGCGTGCTGCCGGGGCTGTTCGGGCGTCCGGCTGGGGGGTGGGTGTGTCGGTCGGCCGGGCGGGTAGGGGTGGCTCATCAGGGAGCGGTCGCCTCACTCGTGTCGTTCGGGTCCGGCGACGGCGTTGTCGTGGGCGTCGGGCTGCTCGGGGGCGGGGTGCTGGGCGGCGGCGTGCTGCGGGGCGGGGTGCTCCGGGACGGGCTGGCCGACGGCGTCCGGCTGGGACGGGCGCTGGTCGGCGCCGTCCGGGACGGGCTGGGGGTGGGACTGGCCGAGGTCGTGCCGGCGCCGGGCGTGGAGGAAGGGAGCACCGGGCGCTGCGGCGTGACCTGGGTCGGCGGCGGCGCCGGGGAAGTCGAGCGGCTGGGCGAGGGCGTCGGGGAGACCGGCGGCGCTTCCCAGGTCTCGGCGGGCTCGACGAACGGGATGATCGTCTCCGGGCGGACCGGTCCGCCGGCGAAGCTGATGCCGACCATCATGGTGTACGCCACTCCGGCCAGGCCGAGGGCGTACGCGGTCCGGCGCAACCACCGCCTGCGTCGGCCACTCGGATCGACGAAGACGGGGGATGGTTCCGGGGCGACAGGAATGATCTGTGTTGGTCCCTCCACCTGGGCGAGTCTAAACGTGAAAAGCTCTCGCTTTCTCGCCCAAGTGTCCCATCTGACATGCGAAAACAGGCGCAACCAACCCTAGATGGTTGTCCGAGGACAACCAACCGGACCGAGTAGGTTGGGCCGCATGGCTCGCAGCGTCTACCTCACCAGCGTGGGATCCGGCGGCGGAAAATCCGCCATCGCGTTGGGTCTCGCCGAGCTGCTGTCCCGGCAGGTCGAACGGATCGGCGTGTTCCGGCCCCTGGTGCCGTCGAACGGACCCGACCACATCCTCGCCCTGCTCAGCGAGCGCTATCGCGTGCAGGTTAACCCGTCCGACCTGTCCGGAGCCACATATGCCGAGGCCACGGCGCTGGTATCGGACGGACGGCGGGAAGAACTGATCTCCAGGGTGGTGCAGCGCTACCGAGCGGTCGAACGGCAGTGTCCGGCCGTCGTGGTGGTCGGAAGTGACTTCGCCGACTCCGGCGACGGCACCACCCCCCGGGAACTCGCCTTCAACGCCCGACTGGCCACCGAGTTCGGCAGCGTGGTGGTGCCGGTCGTGGACGGGCAGGGCCAGTCACCGGCGGCGATCGCGGCGGCGGCCCGGGGCGCGTACCACGACCTGGTGGACCTCGGCGCGACGGTGCTCGCGGTCATCGCCAACCGGGTGCCCGAGCCGATGGACCTGCCCGACCTGCCGGTGCCGGCGTACGCCATCCCGGAGGTGCCGACCGTGTCCGCGCCGACGGTGGCCGAGGTGGCCGCCGCGCTCGGCGCGACGCTGCTCACCGGCGACGAGGCGGCGCTCGGCCGCGACGTGCTCGACTACGTGGTCGGCGCGGCCCACGTACCCACGCTGGTGGAGCACCTGACCGACGGCTGCCTGGTGATCACCCCGGGCGACCGGGACGACCTGCTGGTGGCCGCCGGTGCCGCGCACGTCTCCGGCCAGGTCTCGATCTCCGGGCTGGTGCTCACCCTCGGCGAACAACCCGACCCGCGCGCCCTGCGCCTCTTCGAGGGACTGAACACCGGCCTGGCGGTCCTCAGCGTCGCCAGCGACAGCTACGACACGGTCGCGGCGTCCAGCCGGATCGAGGGACGGCCCAGCGCGGCCAACACCCGCAAGGTGGAGGCCGCCCTCGGCGCGTTCGAGGCCAACGTGGACACCGACGAACTGGCCCGCCGGCTCGCGGTCACCCGCTCACAGCGGGTCACCCCGCTGATGTTCGAGTACGACCTGATCGACCGGGCCCGCGCCCAGCGCCGCCACCTCGTGCTCCCCGAGGGCACCGAGGACCGGATCCTGCGGGCCACCGAGATCCTGCTGCACCGGGGGGTGGCCGACCTCACGCTGCTCGGCCGCCCCGACGACGTGGCCCGCCGGACCCGGGAACTCGGCGTCGACATCACCGGGGCCACCATCGTCGACCCGGCGACCAGCCGGTGGCGGGACGATTTCGCCGAGGCGTACGCGAAGCTGCGCGCCCATCGGGGCGTCACCGTCGAGCTGGCGTACGACGTGGTGGCCCAGCCGAACTACTTCGGCACCATGATGGTCTGGGCCGGGCACGCCGACGGCATGGTCTCCGGCGCCACCCACACCACCGCCGCCACCATCCGCCCCGCCTTCGAGATCGTGAAGAACCTGCCGGACGTCTCCGTCGCGTCCAGCGTCTTCTTCATGCTGCTCGCCGACCGGGTGCTGGTGTACGGCGACTGCGCGGTCAACCGCGACCCGGACGCCGCCCAGCTCGCCGACATCGCGATCTCCTCGGCCGACACCGCGGCCCGGTTCGGCATCGAGCCCCGGGTGGCGATGCTGTCGTACTCGACCGGCAGTTCCGGCGCCGGTGCCGACGTGGAGAAGGTCGCGGCGGCCACCGCGCTGGTCCGTGAGCGTCGGCCCGACCTGGCCGTGGAGGGCCCCATACAGTACGACGCGGCGATCGACCCGGCGGTGGCGGCGACGAAGCTGCCCGACAGTGCGGTCGCCGGCCGCGCGACGGTCTTCATCTTCCCGGACCTCAACACCGGCAACAACACCTACAAGGCGGTGCAGCGCTCGGCCGGGGCGGTGGCCGTCGGGCCGGTGATGCAGGGCCTGCGCCGGCCGGTCAACGACCTCTCCCGAGGGGCCACCGTGCCAGACATCGTCAACACCGTGGCGATCACCGCCATCCAGGCCGCCGCCCTCACCGACGCTCCCGCACCCGGAGGTGCCTGATGACCGACAAGGTGCTGGTGCTCAACTGCGGGTCGTCCTCGGTCAAGTACCGGCTGTACGACGGTGACCGGGTGCTCGACAAGGGCACCGTCGAGCGGATCGGTGAGGCCGGTGGCGACGCGCCCGACCATGCCGGGGCGGTCCGGCGGATCCTGGCCGGGCTGGACCTGACCGGGCTCACCGCGGTCGGGCACCGGGTGGTGCACGGCGGCCGGCGGTTCACCGCGCCGACGCTGGTGGACGACGCGGTGCTGGCCGCCATCACCGACCTGGTGCCGCTGGCACCGCTGCACAACCCGGCCAACCTCGCCGGCATCGCCGAGGCGCGCGCCGTCCTGCCCGAGGTGCCGCAGGTCGCCGTCTTCGACACCGCGTTCCACCACACGCTGCCCGACTCCGCCGCCACGTACGCGATCGACCGGGACGTCGCACAGCGGTACGGCGTCCGGCGGTACGGCTTCCACGGCACCTCGCACTCGTACGTCTCCCGGCGCACCGCCGAGCTGCTGGACCGCCCGTACGCGGAGGTCAACACGATCACCCTGCACCTGGGCAACGGTGCCAGCGCGTGCGCGGTCGCGCAGGGACGCAGCGTGGCCACCTCGATGGGGATGTCTCCGCTGGAGGGGCTGGTGATGGGCACCCGCAGCGGTGACCTGGACCCGACCGTGGTGTTCCACCTGCGCCGCGAGGGCGGACTGGGCGTGGACGAGATCGACGACCTGCTCAACCACCGCAGCGGCCTGCTCGGGCTCTCCGGCGTCAACGACATGCGGGAGGTGCTGTCCCGGCGGGCGGCCGGGGACGAGGCGGCGACGCTCGCCTTCGACGTCTACTGCCGGCGGATCACCGGCTACGTGGGGGCGTACTACGCGTTGCTCGGCCGGGTCGACGCGGTCACCTTCACCGCCGGGGTCGGCGAGCACGCGGCACCGGTACGCGCGGCGGCACTGGCCGGGCTCGAACGGCTCGGCATCACCGTCGACCCCGAGCGCAACACGGGCAGCGGTGACCGGTTCATCTCACCGGACGGCGCGGAGGTCGCGGTCTGCGTGGTCGGCACGGACGAGGAGCGCGAGATCGCCCGGGCGGCACGCGTGGTGGTGGCGGCCACCGCCTGATCGGTCGGCGGCCGGCGGCGAACCGATCAGGCGAAGGCGAGCCAGCTCGCGAGCGCGACCAGCACCACGGCGACCACGGCGGCACCGATGATCAGGCCGTTACGGGAGGCCGTCTCAGCGGGCGCGTCCGGGGTGCCGGCGAAGGCGCGGAACGCCTCGGTGTTGCCGCTCGGATCGGTGTAGTTCTCAGTCATGCCGTGACCTTAGCGAAAGCAGTCCAGTCGGACGGTCCGTGCGCGCCGTCCGAACGGATGGCGTACGGCACCGGTCAACCGGACCCGGACGGGTGACCCGGGGTCCTACCGTGATGTCGTGGGAATCGCACGGGGGTTCACCGCACTGGTGTCGGCGCTGCTGATGGCGTTGACAGCCGGTTGCGCGGCGAGCGGCGAGCAGTCCGGCCAGGCGCTCGGGGGCCGGCTGGCGCCGGAGGTGCCGTACGCGGTGGGTGTGCGCACCCTCACCGTCGACCCGGCCTCGGAACGTCCGCTGCCGGTCACACTCTGGTATCCGACGCAGGGCAGCCGGGTCGCCGAAGGGCGGTTCCCGGTGGTGATCTACAGCCACGGTCTGGCCAGCCTGCCCGAATTGCACTCCGGACTGACCGCCCGGTGGGCCGCCGCCGGCTTCGTGGTGGCCGCGCCGACATACCCGCACACCCGGCGCGGCGCGAAGCGGTTCTCCCGGGCCGACGTCCGCCACCAGCCGGCCGACGGGTGGCGGGTGATCCGGCACCTGGTCCGGCTCGACGGCCGCTCCGGCGACCCGCTCGCCGGTCACCTCGACGTGCAGCGGGTGGCGGCGGCCGGACACTCGGCGGGCGGCTTCACCACCGCCGGCATGTTCACCGCCGGGCACCCGTCCCGGCTGCGGGCCGGCATCGTGATCGCCGGAGGCGGGATGGCGGGCAGCTTCGCCGGCCCGAGCGCCCCGATCCTCTTCGTGCACGGCACCGCCGACGCGGTGGTACCGCTCAGCGTGGGGCGGGCGGCGTACGGCCGTACCCCCGGACCAGCCTCCTTCCTCAGCCTGCTCGGCCAGGGCCACGGCGAGTACCTCGTCCCCGGCCGGCCCGGTTTCGCCCAGGTCCTCGGCGCCACCACCGACTTCCTGCGCTGGACCCTCTACGGCGACCAGGAGGCCGGGCGGCGGCTGCCCGGCCGGGCGCTGCTGGCCGGCGTCACCAGCTTCGAGACGCGACCAGCGGGCTGACCTGCCCGACGGCGTCACCTGCACGTCAGGTGAGGGCGTGGGCGCAGCACGTGGAGCGCCGGACGGTTCGGTCGTCGGGCGAGGCAGAATCGGAGTCATGTCGCGCCGCGCCCTCCCTCTCCTGCTCGCCAGTACGCTCACCGCCGTCCTGCTGGTCGGCTGCTCCGCCGACCGCGAACCGGACGAGCGGGCCGAGGCGCCCGCCCCCTCGGCGACCGCCTCCGCACCGGCCGCGTCGGCGCCGGACATCCCCGCCGGCACCGCGCCGGAGCAGACCTTCGCCGTCGGCGTACGGCAACTCAAGCTCAACCGCGACGGCAACCGACCGCTGCCGGTGACCGTCTGGTACCCGGCGGCCGGTCGGGCCGGCGGGAAGCCGCAGTCGTCGGCGGACGCCGCCGAGGGGCGGTTCCCGGTGGTCATGTTCAGCCACGGCCTCGGCGGTCGACCCGCCGACTACCAGGCGCTACTGACCCGGTGGGCCGCCGCCGGTTTCGTGGTGGCCGCGCCGACGTTCCCGAACACCTCGAAGGCGGGTGGCGAGAACAACGTGCTCGACGTGCTCAACCAGCCCGCCGACGTCTCGTACGCGCTGACCGAGGTGCTCGCGCTCGACGCCCGCGACGGCGACGTGCTGCGGGGCCGGCTCGCCACCGCCCCTGTCTGTTCTAC
>NZ_SISL01000096.1:0-16408 GCF_004307965.1 Verrucosispora sp. SN26_14.1
GTCGTCGCCGGGGCGGCCCTCGGCGTCGGCTGGCGGGCCCGTCACGCCGGCGGGGGCGGACCGGGCGGAGCGTGACGCGGCGGGCTGAACGCCGGGTTTGTCCACCCCGTCGGCGTACTCGGGCCGGTCGGTTTGGCGACGGCGTGCAGGCGGGCGTACACTTTCTGATCGGCGCACAGCGTCCACTCCGCCATGCCCACCAGCGCTTCGGTGGGACGCGGAGCCGCGGCTGGCGCGGGAAATCTGATCTTGATCAGTCACCCGTGTAAGACGTTGTGGGCCGTCCGGAGTAGTCGACGTCAGGACAGCGGAGGACATGCCGAAAAAAGACGGAGCCATCGAGATCGAAGGTCGGGTCATCGAGCCCCTGCCGAACGCCATGTTCCGGGTGGAGCTCGCCAACGGCCACAAGGTCCTGGCTCACATCAGCGGCAAGATGCGGCAGCACTACATCCGCATCCTGCCGGAGGACCGGGTCGTCGTCGAACTCTCGCCGTACGACCTGACTCGCGGGCGCATCGTCTACCGCTACAAGTAAGCCTGACGGCGGCCCGGAATCGTCCCGTGTCCGTCTTCGACGTCCGGTGTCGCGCCTCGTGGCGCCGGGCCAGATGGGAAGTAAGGCAACCGTGAAGGTCAAGCCGAGCGTCAAGAGGATCTGCAACAAGTGCCGGGTTATCCGCCGGCACGGCCGGGTCATGGTGATCTGCACCGACCCGCGCCACAAGCAGCGCCAGGGCTGAACCCAGCCCACACATCACACATGCTCGTCCCAGCCGCGAGCGGTGCGCAGCGCGTACTTTCTCGTGGTTGACCCCCGGTCGGAGGCCGGGGCCCGCTCGGGCAGCGACCATCCCGGTCGCCGGCGCACGTCGCGCCGGAAGGACGGGACGGCCGCGTAGCGGGGTGGGACGGGACCACACCTCCGGCAGAAGACCACAAGGAGTACGCCCGCAGATGGCACGTCTAGTCGGCGTGGATCTCCCCCGCGAGAAGCGGCTGGAGATTGCGCTCACCTACATCTTCGGCGTGGGTCGTACCCGCGCTCTGGAGACGCTCGCCGCCACCGGCATCTCGCCGGACAAGCGCGCCCGGGACCTCACGGACGAGGAGCTGGTCCAGCTCCGTGACCACATCGAGGCCAACTACAAGGTAGAAGGCGACCTGCGCCGCGAGGTCGCCGCTGACATCCGTCGCAAGGTCGAGATCGGCTGCTACGCGGGTATCCGGCACCGCCGGGGACTGCCCGTCCGTGGCCAGCGGACGCGTACGAACGCGCGTACCCGCAAGGGCCCGAAGCGGACGGTCGCCGGCAAGAAGAAGCCCGGCAAGAAGTAGTAGTTCCTCAACCGGAATTCTGGTCCTTCTCCGCCGAGGTCGGCCGGACTCCCACCGGAGCCGGTGTCTACGGAAGTAGCGGGGCGAGAGACCGGAACCCGATCGAGAACCAAAAACAGGAGCGCACAGACTTATGCCACCGAAGGCTCGTGCCGGAGCCGCTGTCAAGAAGGTCCGGCGCAAGGAACGCAAGAACGTCGCCCACGGGCAGGCGCATATCAAGAGCACCTTCAACAACACCATCGTGTCCATCACGGACCCGACCGGTGCCGTCATCTCGTGGGCCTCCGCCGGCCAGGTCGGCTTCAAGGGCTCGCGCAAGTCGACTCCGTTCGCCGCGCAGCTGGCCGCCGAGGCCGCCGCGCGTCGGGCCATGGAGCACGGCATGCGCAAGGTCGACGTGTTCGTCAAGGGTCCCGGCTCCGGCCGGGAGACCGCCATCCGTTCGCTGCAGGCGGTGGGTCTGGAGGTCGGGCAGATCTCCGACGTCACCCCGCAGCCGCACAACGGGTGCCGTCCGCCGAAGCGTCGTCGGGTCTGAGAGGTTAGAGAGAGATGGCTCGTTACACCGGTGCTGACTGCCGCCGTTGCCGGCGGGAGAAGATGAAGCTGTTCCTCAAGGGCAGCAAGTGCGATGGTCCGAAGTGCCCGTTCGAGTCCCGGCCGTTCCCGCCCGGGCAGCACGGCCGCGGTCGGACCAAGGAGACGGAGTACCTGCTCCAGCTCCGTGAGAAGCAGAAGGCCCGCCGGGTCTACGGCGTGCTGGAGAAGCAGTTCCGCGGTTACTACGAGGAGGCCGTGGCCAAGCAGGCCAAGACCGGTGAGGTCCTCCTGCAGATCCTCGAGTCGCGGCTGGACAACGTGGTCTACCGGGCCGGCTACGCCAAGTCCCGGGACATGGCCCGCCAGCTGGTCAAGCACGGCCACTTCATGGTGAACGGCAAGAAGGTCGACATCCCGTCGTACCGCGTCAAGGAGCACGACATCATCGAGGTTCGGGTGAAGAGCAAGGAGCTCACCCCGTTCATCGTGGCGCAGGCCGAGGCCGGCTCCAAGACGGTTCCGGCGTGGCTCGAGGCCATTCCGAGCCAGATGAAGGTGCTCGTGCACTCGCTCCCGGCCCGCCAGGTGATCGACACCCAGGTCCAGGAGCAGCTGATCGTCGAGCTCTACTCCAAGTAAGGGCTCGTTGCGGTGGCCCGCCCGGCGACGGGCGGGCCACCGGAACACGTTGTGTCGTGGACGTCATATAGCGGGCGTCCCGGAAGAGAAGAGAAAACATGCTCATCAGCCAGCGACCGTCTCTCTCCGAAGAGTCGATCAACGAGACCCGGTCCCGGTTCACCATCGAGCCGCTGGAGCCGGGCTTCGGCTACACCCTGGGCAACTCGCTGCGGCGTACGCTGCTGTCCTCCATCCCCGGTGCGGCGGTCACCTCGATCAAGATCGACGGTGTCCTGCACGAGTTCACCACGATCCCCGGGGTCAAGGAGGACGTGGTCGAGCTCGTCATGAACATCAAGGAGCTCTGCGTCAGCTCCGAGCACGACGAGCCGGTCAGCATGTACCTGCGCAAGCAGGGCCCGGGCGACGTGACCGCCGGTGACATCCAGCCGCCGGCCGGTGTCTCGGTGCACAACCCGGACCTGAAGCTCGCCACCCTCAACGGCAAGGGCCGGCTCGACATGGAGCTGACCGTCGAGCGGGGTCGGGGCTACGTCACGGCGGCGCAGAACAAGCAGGCGGGTGCGGAGATCGGCCGGATCCCGGTCGACTCGATCTACTCGCCGGTGCTCAAGGTGACGTACCGCGTCGAGGCGACCCGTGTCGAGCAGCGGACCGACTTCGACCGGCTGATCATCGACGTCGAGACCAAGCCGTCGATGGGCCCGCGTACCGCGCTGGCCTCGGCCGGTTCGACGCTGGTGGAGCTCTTCGGGCTGGCCCGGGAGCTGGACGAGACGGCGGAGGGCATCGACATCGGCCCGTCGCCGCAGGACGCGCAGCTGGCGGCGGACCTGGCCCTGCCGATCGAGGAGCTGGACCTGACCGTCCGCTCCTACAACTGCCTCAAGCGCGAGGGCATCAACTCCGTTGGTGAGCTCATCGGGCGTACCGAGGCCGACCTCCTCGACATCCGCAACTTCGGCCAGAAGTCGATCGACGAGGTCAAGATGAAGCTCGCCGGAATGGGTCTGGGGCTGAAGGACTCGGCTCCGAACTTCGACCCGGCGCATGTCGTGGACACCTTCGGCGAGGCCGACTACGACACCGACGACTACCGCGAGACCGAGCAGCTCTAGTCCGCGCTGCCGCCACACCTGAGGAGCACCAAGCATGCCCACGCCCACCAAGGGCCCCCGCCTCGGCGGCAGCCCCGCGCACGAGCGGCTGATGCTGGCCAACCTGGCCACCTCGCTGTTCCAGCACGGCAAGATCAAGACCACCGAGACCAAGGCCCGGCGGCTGCGTCCGCTCGCCGAGCAGCTGATCACCAAGGCCAAGCGGGGCGACCTCGCGTCGCGTCGGCGGGTGCTGACCGTGGTCAAGGACAAGGACGTGGTCTACGCCCTGTTCGATCAGATCGCGCCGCGGTACGCCAACCGCAACGGTGGCTACACCCGGATCGTGAAGACCGGTCCGCGCAAGGGCGACGCCGCGCCGATGGCGATCATCGAGCTGGTCGAGGAGCTTCAGGTCGCCGAGCCGAAGGTGAACCAGAAGACCGCCGCCCGCAAGGCCGCGCAGCAGGACAAGGTCGAGGCGCTGGCCCCGGCCGACGAGGCCCCGGAGAACCGGTCGGCCGACCAGGACGCCGAGCCGCCGGTGTCGGCGTCCGGTGACACCGCCGCTGCCCGCGAGGACAGCGACCTGGCCACCGAGGAAGGCAAGGCCTGATTCAGGCCGTCGTCGGGCCCGGCATCCCCTCGGGGGTGCCGGGCCCGACCCGTCGAGGAGGTACGACGTGGAGGAGCGCACCCGGCTGCGGCTGGAGGTCGCGTACGACGGGACCGGCTTCTCGGGGTGGGCCGCCCAGCCGGAGCGGCGCACGGTCGCCGGTGTGCTGGTCGAGGCGTTGGACCTGGTGCTCGGGGCCGGTGTCGCGGCCGGGCTGACGGTTGCCGGGCGCACCGACGCCGGGGTGCACGCCACCGGGCAGGTCTGCCACGTCGACCTGCCCGACGAGGTGTGGCGGGTGCAGGAGAGCCGTCTGCTGCGTCGGCTGGCCCGGCTGCTGCCGGGTGACGTCCGGGTACGGGCGATGAGTGTGGTGCCGGACAGCTTCGACGCCCGCTTCTCGGCGACCTTCCGGCGCTACGAGTACCGGGTCACCGACGCGCCCTGGGGCGCCGAGCCGCTGCGCCGGCACGAGATCCTGGGCTGGCCGCGTGCGCTCGACGTCGACCGGCTCGCCGCCACGGCGGCCGGGCTGGTGGGGGAACACGACTTCGCCGCGTACTGCCGGCGGAAGGAGAACGCCACCACGCTGCGGGAGGTGACCCGGCTGGACTGGCGGCGCGAGGCCGACGGCGTCCTGGTCGCCACCGTGCAGGCCGACGCGTTCTGCCAGGCGATGGTGCGCAGCCTGGTCGGCGCGATGCTGGTCGCCGGGGACGGGCGCCGGCCGGTCGAGTGGCCGGCCGGCCTGTTGACCCGGCGGGAGCGGTCCAGCGAGGTCACGGTGGCACCGGCGCACGGACTGACCCTGGTGGCGGTCGGCTATCCCGACGATCCAGCCGAGTACGCCCGCCGGGCCGAGGCCACCCGTCGGCTGCGGGTGCCGGCGGAGACCTGAGCCGTGGTGACCCGAGCCGTGGTGGCCTGAGCCGCCTCCTCAGTTCCCGGTGTCAGGGTCCTGGTCGCCGGTGTCGTCGGTGGGCGTCGGGTCGGGCTGGGTGGCCGTACCGCCGGCCGCCCGCCGTTCCAGCACGTCGCGGTTGAGGTGCATCTCCAGCATGTCGAAGAGGATCTCGCGGACCGTGGTGTCGGCGGAACGGACCACCGCCCCGTCCGTGCGGGTCACCACCGCGTAGGCGAGGTAGTGGCCGCGTACCTGCCAGCCGACGCGGGCGGGCGCGGAGGTGACGACGTCGGTCCCGTCGCCGGCCGACATGCCCCGGAACCGACCCTGCCGCGCGTCGAGCGCCTGCCGGATGCGGTCCCTGGCACGTTCGGCGCTGCTCCGGTCGGTCAGGTTGAACAGCCCGGTGGTGACCAGGTGCTCGCTGTCGGGCGTGCGCAGCGTGGCCCGGACCACCTGGTTGCAGCCGAGCAGGGTCAGCGACTCGGCGACCTCGCCGGTGGCCGCGACCGCGCAGCTCGCGCTGGACTGGGTCCGCAGCACCTCGTAGCCGGCGGTGCTGCCGTCGATCGTCAGGGTGCTGGCCGGGAAGACCTCGCGGGCGGTCAGCGGCGCGGAGTCGGTGTCCCGGGAGTCCAGGTCGCTGGCGGCGTCCTCGGTGTCCTGGGTGTTCTGCGGCTCGGAGGTGGGTGCCGCCTGCTGGCCGATGAACTGCCCACCGTCCATCAGGGCGCCGGCGGTGAGGCCGCAGAGCCCGAGCAGGACGAGTGCGGCGGCACCACCGATCAGCACCTGCCAGGTGCGGTTGCCGCCGGTGCGGGGCGGCGGTGCACTCACCGGTGTGGACGGTGGGGCGGCGGCCGAGGTCGGCTCGTAGCCGGTGAGGGAGGTCTGCGCCGGTGCGGCGGTGCTCGACGCGTACACACCGGAGGGCAGGACCAGGTCGGTCTCCGGCGGGTAGGGCGCCGGTGGGTCGATCGGCTCCGGTGGCGTGACCAGCTCGGGCGGGGGCGGCGGATCCGTGGCGGAGCCCGCTGTCGCCGAGGGCAGCAGGATCTGGTTGGGGCGCGTCAGCGACGGTGTGGGAAAGCGCGACGGGGAGGGGCCGCCCGGGCGGCGGTCGTCGCCGGCCGGGACTACCTCGGCGTCGTCGTCGCCGTACTGGAGGTATGCGTCCTCATCAGAGTCGTACCGGTACATGGTGACCAGAGTAAGGATTTTTACCCCATTAGTGGGCATTTTGCCGGATGTGCGGGAGGCACTGCCTACTCCCGTCGGTCCGGCCCGTTCCGGCTCGGTGCGAGAATGGCCGGCGTGACCGGGGACCACTACTTCACCGCCGAACCGAGCACGCCCGGCCAGGCGCGCGAGGTGCAGTTCAGCGTCGCCGGCCGCGACTACGCCCTGGCGTCGGCGGGCGGGGTGTTCTCCGCCACCCGACTGGACCCCGGCACCGCCGTGCTGCTGCGCAAGGCCCAACTGCCGACCCCGGCGGCCGTCGGACCGCTGCTGGACCTCGGCTCCGGGTTCGGGCCGATCGCCTGCGTCCTGGCCAGCGTCGCACCACAGGCGACCGTCTGGGCGGTGGACGTCAACGAGCGGGCCCGGGAGCTGACCGCCGGGAACGCGCAACGGCTCGGTGTCGCGGATCGGCTGCGGGTGGCCACCCCCGAGGAGGTGCCGGCAGACCTCCACTTCGCGGAGATCTGGTCCAACCCGCCGATCCGGATCGGCAAGGAGGATCTGCACCAGTTGCTCGGCCGTTGGTTGCCGCGACTGGCTCCGGACGGGGTGGCCTGGCTCGTGGTGGCCCGCCACCTCGGCGGCGACTCGCTGCAACGCTGGCTGGTCGAGCAGGGCTGGCGGGTCGAGCGGCACGCCAGTCAGAAGGGCTTCCGGGTGCTTCGCGTCACCCGCTGACCGCCGGGACACGACTAATCGGTTGGCCGCCCGGCCCGGCTCCGGCAGGATGCCGGCGTGGGATACGTCGACGTGGCAGCGGCCGGACACGTACTACCGGACGGTCGTGAACTCTTCACCGACGTGTCGTTCCGGGTCGGTGAGGGTGCCAAGGTGGCGCTGGTCGGGCCGAACGGCGCCGGCAAGACCACTCTGCTGCGGATGGTCGCCGGTGACCTGCCGGTCCGCACCGGCACCATCGCGCGGGCCGGTGGACTGGGAGTGATGCGCCAGTTCATCGGCATGATCGGCGACGACTCGACGCTTGCCGACCTGGCCCTGTCCCTGGCCCCGCCACCCCTGCGCGACGCGGGACACCGGCTGACCGAGACCGAGGCCGCCATGCGCGCGGCCGAGCTGCGCGGCAAGTACAGCACCGCCGCCGGCAAGGCCCAGCTCGCGTACGCGGACGCGCTGGCCGCCTGGGGCGAGACCGGTGGGTACGACGCCGAGGTGCTCTTCGACACCGTCGCCACCATCGTGCTCGACCTGCCCTGGGAGACCGCCCGGCAGCGTCCGGTCCGCACCCTCTCCGGTGGACAGCAGAAGCGTTTCGCGCTCGAACTGCTGCTGCGAGGCCCGGAGGAGGTGCTGCTGCTCGACGAGCCGGACAACTTCCTCGACGTGCCCGGCAAGCGCTGGCTGGAGGCGCGGCTGCGGGAGTCCACCAAGTCGGTGCTCTACGTCTCGCACGACCGCGAACTGTTGGCGCACACCGCCGACCGGGTGGTCGCGGTGGAGGGCGGCAGCGCCTGGGTGCACCCGGGCGGTTTCGCCAGTTGGCACGAGGCCCGGGTGGCCCGTCACGCCCGCCTCGACGAACTGCGCAAACGGTGGGACGAGGAGCACCACAAGCTGCGCGAGCAGATGCTGATGTACAAGCAGAAGGCGGCGTACAACTCGGACATGGCCTCCCGGTACCAGTCGGCGCAGACCCGGTTGCGCAAGTTCGAGGAGGCCGGCCCGCCGCCCGTACCGCCGAAGGACCAGGACATCCGGATGCGGCTGGCCGGCGGCCGGACCGGCAAGCGGGCGCTCGTCTGCGAACAGCTCGAGATCGACGGCCTGACCTACCCGTTCGACCTGGAGGTCTGGTATGGCGACCGGGTGGCGGTGCTGGGCGCCAACGGCACCGGCAAGTCCCACTTCCTGCGCCTGCTGGCCCGAGGGGGCACCGATCCGGACCCGGCCAACGGCCCGGTCGACGGGGCGGCGGCGCTCGCGCCGGTGGCGCACGACGGGACGGCCCGGCTCGGCGCGCGGGTGCGTCCCGGGCACTTCTCGCAGACCCACGACCGGCCGGAGCTGATGGCGAAGACGCTGGCCGAGATCCTGTGGCGGGGCGACGAGCACCGCGCCGGCATGGACCGGCACGCGGCCATGGCCGCGCTCAGCCGGTACGAGCTCGCCGGGCAGGGCGACCAGCGCTTCGGCACGCTCTCCGGCGGCCAGCAGGCCCGTTTCCTGGTGCTGCTGCTGGAGTTGTCCGGGGCGACCCTGCTGCTGCTCGACGAGCCGACGGACAACCTCGACCTGGCCTCGGCCGAGGCGTTGGAGGCCGGGCTGGCCGCGTTCTCCGGCACGGTGCTGGCGGTCACCCACGACCGCTGGTTCACCCGGACCTTCGACCGCTTCCTGCTCTTCCGTGGTGACGGTGAGGTGGTGGAGACGCCGGAGCCGGTGTGGGAGGTCGGACGATCGACATAGGGTTGATCTCGTGACTGAGATGACCTATCGCCGGTTGGGCGACTCCGGGCTCGTGGTGTCCGTCGTGGGGATCGGCTGCAACAACTTCGGCCGCAAACTCGACCTGGACGGCACCCGCGCGGTGGTCGACGCCGCCCTCGACGTCGGGATCAACTTCTTCGACACCGCCGACATCTACGGCGAGCCGCACGGCGCGTCGGAGGCTCAGCTCGGCGCGGCCCTCAAGGGCCGTCGCGACGACGTGGTGATCGGGACCAAGTTCGGCATGTCGATGGGGGGTGGCAACGGGCGGGACTTCAGCGTGCGCGGCTCGCGGCGGTACGTCATCCGGGCGGTGGAGGCGTCGCTGCGCCGCCTGGACACCGACTACATCGACCTGTACCAGTTCCACGAGCCCGACCCGGGCACCCCGATCGAGGAGACGCTCACCGCCCTGGACGATCTCGTCCGTGCCGGCAAGGTGCGCTACCTGGGCAACTCGAACTTCGCGGGCTGGCAGATCGCGGACGCCGACTGGACGGCGAAGACCCGGGGGACCGCCCGCTTCGTCAGCGCCCAGAACCACTACAGCCTGCTCAACCGGGACGCCGAGATCGAGGTGCTGCCCGCCTGCGAGCGGTTCGGCCTCGGCATGCTGCCGTTCTTCCCGCTGGCCAACGGGCTGCTCACCGGCAAGTACAAGCGTGGTGAGGCCCCGCCGGCCGGTAGCCGCCTCGCCGGTGGCGGCCGGTACGCCCAGCGGCTCGCCGCCGCCGACTGGGACACCATCGAGGGCATCGAGGCGTACGCCGCCGAGCGGGGCGTGTCGATGCTGCACGTGGCGATCGGCGGGCTGGCCGCCCAGCCGGCGGTGACCTCCGTCATCGCCGGAGCCACCACGCCCGACCAGGTACGCGCCAACGCCGAGGCGGGCAACTGGCAGCCGGGTGAGGCGGACCTCACGGCGCTGCGCGCGGTGCTCGACCGGTAGGGGGCAGCGCACGCGAAGGGGCCCCGCCCGGCTGGTCGCCGGACGGGGCCCCGATCACCTGCGGAGAGTGACCGTCAGCAGGACTGGCGGTCGCTCCTACAACCGGCGGCCGGGAGCGAGCCGGGTGGGATCGCCACCCAGTCGTCCGGTGCCGGCGACGGAATCACCGTCGTTGGCGCGTACGCCCGCCTTGCTGGCCGTGCCGCCGAGCCGGACGATCATGGCGTCGGTGTCCCGGACCAGCACGTCCCGGATCTCCGCCTCACCGACCAGGGTGGCGTCGCCGGCCAGCCCCCGGAACGCGGTGAGCTGGTTGATCGCCCGCTGGTCGTTACCGGCGGCCTCCGCCGTGCGGGCGTTGGAGAGCCGGTTCGACAGCTGGGTGTGTGCCCGAGCGGTGAGCCGACCCGTCGCCTTGAACCGGTCCAGCAGGTTCTGCATGTCCCGGAACGAGGTGGTGACGAAGAATCGGACCGTCGTGGTGGTGGCGTTACCCGCCTTGTCGGTCGCGGTCACCGTCAGCTCGTGCAGCCCCAGCGGCAGCTCGTACATCGCCTGGAGGGTGCCGCTGACGTACGGGCGGTCGTCGAGCCGGCCGACCACGGTGGCGATCCCCGAGGTGGGGTCGACCGCCTGCCAGGACACCCGTACGTCCTGGCTGTCGCCGTAGAGCTGGCCGTCGGCGATGCCGGAGACCAAGAGCGTCGGCTTGGTGCCGTCGATGCGAACCACCGCCGACTTGAGCGTCTCGGCGTTGCCCGCGTTGTCGGTGGCCCGGTAGAGCAGCTCGTGGGTCCCGTCGCCGCTGATCTCGACCGGCTCGGTGTACGGCGTCCAGTCGCCGCCGTCCAACGACCACTCCAGCGACCCGACCCCGGAACCGGCGTCGGTCGAGGAGAGCACCACCGGGATCGTGCCGTCGTGCCAGCCCGCGTCGTTCGCCGGGGCGAACGCCGCGGTGCTGACCGGCGCGGTGGTGTCGATCCGGACGTCGACCGTCCGGGTCTCCTCCACGTTGCCGGCCTCGTCGACCGAGCGGAACCGCAGCTCGTGCTCACCGTCCCCGGAGACCGCCACCGGCGCGGTGTAGGCGGTCCAGGTGTCGGCGTCGTCGAGCTGGTACTCGGTGCGGGCCACCCCGCTGCCGCCCTCGTCGGTGGCGGTCAGCGTGACCGTCGTCGGGCCGGTGTACCAGCCCTCCACCGGCGTGCCGGCCACCTCGGCGGTGGTCACCGGCGCGGTGTCGTCCACCGTGCCGGTGCTCAGCCGGAAGTAGTCGAACGACACCTGCTTCGAGGCGGTCTGGTTGCCCCCGAGGGCGAACAGTCCCACCTTCGGGGTCGCCCCGACCGCCGCGTTGGTCAGCTCGGTCAGCGTCGTCCAGGTGGTGCCGTCCGCCGAGTACGACCCGGTGAAGGTGTCACCGGTGCGGGCCAGCCGCAGGTGCCACACCGACTCGGTCAGGCCCTCCGGGCCGGGCTGCGGGTTCTGGATCACCCCGTCGATCTCGCTGCGCAACTCGATCCGTCGCGACACCGGCGAGCCGGCCTGGTTGTCGACGACGAAGTCGAACTTGACGTAGTTGTCGTCGTCGCCGTACACGATCAACCCGCCCTGCTGGTACTGCTCGTCCAGCAGGCTGCCGTCGACCTTCGTCTCCAGCGTCCAGTCGCCGTCCGGCGCGTTCTGCAGGATGAAGTTCGTCGGCCCGGTGTTGTCGGTGCCGTAGATGTCACCGTTGGGTACGTCGATGCTCAACGCCCCGTCGGCCACCAGGTAGGCGGTGGCGTCCTCCCGGAGGATCGCGTTCCACCGGCACTTGTCCAGCGCGGTCCCGCCGAACTCGTCGGACGGGTCGACCGGTCCGGCCGGCTCGTCCGGCGTCACCTGGAACCAGTCGAACGCGGCGTCCACCACCGGCGCGGTCGTGCCGCCGTTGAGGGCGAACAGGCCGATCCGGGGGTTCTCGATGCCCTCCAGCGCTGCCGCCCGACCGACCGGGGTGAAGGTCAGACCGTCGGACGAGAGCGACGCCGTCAGGCTGGTGCCGTCGCTGCTGATCCGCAGGTGGACGGTGTCACCGGCCGGTGCCGCGGTGCTGTCGGCACCCTCGTTGCGAGGCGTACCCGCGGTCTCCCGGATGAACTCCACCCGCCGGCTGCCGTTGTAGAGCAGGTCCACCTTGGCGTAGTTGTCGTCGTCGCCGTAGACCAGCAGGCCGGCCTGCTGGTAGTCGGCCGTCACCGGCAGGGTCACCTTGGTGGTGGCCTGCCAGGCGCCCGACGGTGCCGGTTGGAGCACCAGGTTGGTGGCGTCGTTGCGGCTGCCATACAGGTCGCCGGCCGAGGTGGGCAGGCGCAGTGTGCCGTCGGAGACGGACAGGAGCTGGTTCTCCCGCACCACACTGGTCCAACGCTCCCGGTCCAGGGTGGTGCCGCCGAAGTCGTCCGAACGCGTGCCGACGCAGGAGGTGTTCGGCGCGTCGACCCGGACCGGCACGGTGGCGTACGAGAAGGCGCCCCGACTGTCGGTCACCGTCAGGGTCGCGGTGAAGTTGCCCGGCCGCTCGTACGTGTGCTCGGCCTGGAGCGTGTCGGCGGTGCCACCGTCACCGAAGTCCCACTCGTACGTCAGTGGGGTGTCGCCCTCCGGGTCGACGGCGGTGCCACCGAACGCGACGGTGACCGGCGCGGTGCCGGTGCCCGGCGTGGCGGTGGCGGTGACCGTCGGCGGGGCGTTGTCGGTGACGCCCTTGCCGACGAAGTCCGCCCAGTTGACGTTGAACAGCGAACCGGAGCCGCCGCTCGGGTGCCGGGCCACGAAGAACAGAGATCCACTCGCCGGCCCGGTGACCGGGGCGGTGACGTCGGTGTACGTCTGCCAGTCACCGGTGCCCGGGACGGTGGCCGTGGCGACCACCGGTCCGTCGACCGCGCCGGCCCGGACCTCGATCACACCGCCCTCCACGCCGGAGGAGGCGCGGAACCGGATCTCGGAGATCTCGGTCAGGTCGGCCGGGTCCACCGACCACCAGTCGCCGTCCTCGATGAAGCCGATGTTCTCGCCACCGCCTGCGGTGTCGCCGGTGGCCTCGCGCTGCACGCCGGGCTCACCGCCGCCGGTGCCGTCGGCCGTGCGTCCGGTGTCGCTGAAGTACTCGGCCTGCTTGCGCTTCGGCTGGAGGATCTCGATGATCCGCCCGGTCAGCGGGCTGGCGCCGCCGGAGCCGCCCTTGTCGGTGTAGGTCGCCTCCAGCACGGTGAAGACGTCCGCCTCGGCGCCGTGACCGGCGGCGAGCTGGGTCTGCACCGTGCCGCTGCACCCGGTGTGCTGCTCCAGCGGGTGCGCGTGCTCGTCGTGCCCGAGCAGCACCTGGAGCTGGACGTCGGCGCAGTCGATCTCGCCGTCCTCCGGGTCGGTCACTGTGATCGAGTACTTGACCTGGTCGCCCCAGTTGAAGAAGCCACCGTTGGGCGGGAACTCGATCTCCACCGTCGGTGCGGTGTTGCCCACGGTCACCGGGACGTTCGCCACCGCCGTACGGCCGTTGGGGTTGGTCACGGTGAGCTGGGCGGTGTAGTTGCCGGCCTCGGCGTACGTGTGGGTGGGGTTCGCCTCGGTGGAGGTGCCGCCGTCGCCGAACGCCCAGGAGTACGTCAGCACGCCGCCGTCCGGGTCACGTGACCCGGCGCTGGAGAACTCGACCGTCAGCGGCGCCGGACCGGAGGTCGGCTCGGCGGAGGCCACCGCGATCGGGGCCCGGTCACCGGCGATGTAGTCGATCCGGTAGACGCCGGAGTTGTCGTTGTTGCCGCCGAAGCCGCTGCCCCACTCGATCAGGTACATCGCGCCGTCGGGGCCGAACTCGAAGTCCATCGGCCGGATGAAGGTCATCCCGGTGAGCAACTGGTTGATGTCGACCAGTTCCCGCCCGTCGGCGCTGACCTGCATCGTGTACATCTTGGACTGGTTCCACTCGCCGAGCAGCGCCTTGCCGTCGTAGTACGCCGGCCACTTGCGGTCCGAGTCGAGGTCGGCGTCGTACCGGTAGACCGGGCCGCCCATCGGCGCGCCGCCGCCGCCGATCTCCGGGAACCGGGGGTCACCGGTGTAGCCGTAGTCGACGGTGGCCGCGATGGCCGGTGGCAGGTTGGTCAGGCCGGTGTTGTTGGGCGAGTTGTTGACCACGGCGGCGCAGTCGAACTTCGCTCCGCTCGGGCCGGACGGGAACTGGTAGTCGTTGTACGCCTGGTTCCCGCCGTGGCAGTACGGCCAGCCGTAGTTGCCGGCCTCGGCCACGATGTTCCACTCGACCAGGCCCGCCGGGCCACGGTTCGGGTTCGCCGAGGCGGCGTCCGGACCGTAGTCGGCGACGTAGAGGGTGTCGGTGGCCAGGTCGATGCCGATCCGGAACGGGTTGCGGAAGCCCATGCCGTAGATCTCCGGCCGGGTCTTCTCGGTGCCTGGCGGGAACAGGTTGCCCTCCGGGATGGTGTACGTCCCGTCGTCCTCCGGGTGGATCCGCAGGACCTTGCCGCGCAGGTCGTTGGTGTTGCCGGAGGTGCGCTGCGCGTCGTAGTCGGCGCGGCCCGGCCGCTCGTCGATCGGCGTGTACGCGTCCGACTGGAACGGGTTGGTGTTGTCACCGGTCGCCAGGTAGAGGTTGCCGGCCGAGTCGAACGTCATGGTGCCGCCCGCGTGGCAGCAGGTGTTGCGCTGGGTGTCGACCTGGAGGACGACCTTCTCGGAGGCCGCGTCGATCGCGTCACCGCTCACCGTGAACCGGGACAGCACGTTGCGCGCCACCCCGTCGTTCGGGGCGTAGTAGAGGTACACCCAGTTGTTGGTGGCGAAGTCCGGGTCGAGGCGGATGCCGATCAAACCGTCCTCGTTGCCGGTGAAGACGTCGAGGTCGATGGCGGTGACCGTGTTGCCGGTGTCCGGCTTGACGATCTGCACCCGGCCGTCGCGCTCGATGTAGAAGACCCGGCCGTCCGAGGCCACGTCCAGCTCCATCGGGTTGCTGGTGTTGCTGTCCAGCGTCACCTTCTCGAAGCTGGCGGTCAGCGAGGCGCCGCAGTCGGCGTCCTGCACCCCGGCCGCGGTCCGGATGCCGCCGAGCAGATGACCGAGGAACTGCGGCTCGGCGTACGACTCGTTGGTGTGGCCGCCACCGGTGTACCAGGCCCGGCCGCCGTCGTAGTCCTGGCACCAGGCGATCGGGTGGTCGTGACCCATCGCGCCGGAGCCGGGGGAGTAGCTGGTCTCGTCCAGCGTGGCCAGCACGTGCACCTTGCCGCGCGGGTTGGTGCGGTAGTTGTACCACTCGTCGAACCGGGACCAACGGTCCGGCAGGTCCGCGGTGGACGGGTGCGCCGGGTCCTCCACCTTGACCGTGGCCTGCTGGTTGGCCGGGTGGCTGTTGAAGTACGCCCCGACCAGGCCGCCGTACCACTCCCAGTCGTACTCGGTGTCGGAGGCGGCGTGGACGCCGGCGTACCCGCCACCGGCCCGGATGTAGCGCTCGAACGCCGCCTGCTGGTCGGCGTTGAGCACGTCACCGGTGGTGGAGAGCCAGATCACCGCCTGGTATCCGGCGAGGTTCTGGTCGGTGAAGGCGGTGCTGTCCTCGGTGGCGTCCACGGTGAACCCGTGTTCCGCGCCGAGCTGCTGGATGGCGGCGATGCCGCTCGGGATCGAACCGTGCCGGAAGCCGGCGGTCTTGGAGAAGACCAGCACCGAGAACGGGTCGGCCTCGGCCTGCGGGGCCGGCGCCTGGGCTACCGGAACGGGGGCGGCCTGGGCGGCGGGTGCGCCGGCGAGCGTGGTCGCGGCCAGTCCGAGGGTGAGAAGGGTGGCGGTCATGGGCACGCGCATACGGCGTGGTCGGAACACTCCGGTCTCCTTGATCCTTGCCGGACAGGGGTCGCGGGGGCCGGCTCGCCGAAGACCGTCCCTGATGGAGCCGCAGCCGGAGTGCCGTGCCAGGGCTTCCGTTGCGGCATTATGTCGAATCGCTGAACAAATTAATTCCGCTGAATCGATCCATGGCAAGGTTTCGATGGGTAACGTTTCGGTATCGGTGGGCTGTAATTACCGTTTTTATGTGTGAAGCACGCATTCCCCCTGTGCAAGGCGGGGTCCCCTGCTAACGCCTGCGGTAGAGGAAGGGACCCCTCCTAACGCCGGCGGCGGAGCAGGCCCCCCTGGCGGGACGCACCTTGGCAGGTCAGCGGATCTGTCGTACGGTGGCCACGCAAGTGACCCACGGGAGCCCGGTCGACCGGGCTGAGAGGGGGGCTGTGAGCCCCCGACCGTCGAACCTGATCCGGGTAATGCCGGCGCAGGGAGGAGAGTTGCCGTGCCGTCCCTGGGACGACTGCATCTGATCACCGACACCCGGCCCGGGCGGGATCCGCTCGCCGTGCTCCGGGCCGTACTGCCGGTGGCCCGTACCGAACTCCTGGTGCAGGTCCGGGTCGAGGACTCCGCGACCGACCGCGAGGCGTACGACCTGACCCGACGGGTCCTCGCCCTCTGCGCGCCGTACGCGGTCGACTGCCTGGTCAACGACCGGCTGCACGTGGCGTTGGCCACCGGCGCGGCCGGTGGCCACGTCGGCGCGGACGACC
>NZ_SISL01000097.1:0-16393 GCF_004307965.1 Verrucosispora sp. SN26_14.1
GGCGGGACGCGCCGACACCGGAGCGGCGGTGCGGCGCCCCGGTCAACCCGATGGGGTACGACTTCTGCGGCGGCGAGCGGATCCGTGAGCCGGCCCGTGACGTGTGCGAGCACTTCGACTGCGTACCCGGGTTCTGGAACGGTCGGGGTTACCTGGTGCAGTGCGAGGACGGCAAGGTCAGCCTGGCCGGCGGGAGCCCGCGCGCGTGCGGCACGCACGGCGGTGTCCGCCGCACCGTCTGGGGATGAGACCTCCGGCGGGACGTGGGCGCGGGTCCGCCCACGACTCGCCGGTCTCCCCGGCGGCTCAGCGCTGCTCGGCGGCGAGGTCGGCCAGACGGGACAGGGCCGGCGCGGCGGCGAGCAGTCGTTCCCGTTCGGCGGTGTCGAGCCCGGAGAGCGCGGCGGCGAGCAGGTCACGCCGGTGCTGCTCGTGGACGGCGATCCGTTCCCGCGCCGTGGCGGTCAACGTCAGCCGGACGCTCCGCCGGTCGACCGGATCCCGGTCGCGGCTCAGCAGGCCGGCGGTGGTCAACTCGCCGACCAGGGTGCTCACCGTGTTCGGAGCGGTGCCGAGCCGCTGGGCGGCCTCCCGGACGCTGACCCCCGGCTGTCGCTGCACCAGGCGCAGCACCTCCACCTGCGCGTCCGGCAGGGCGACGCGGCCGGTCCGTTGGGCGGCCGTCCGGCGCAGCACCCGTTGCAGGTCGCCCAGAGCGCCGCTGAGCTGCCCGAGCGTCTCTTCCGTCACAGAACGGCCCTCTCCACGGCAATAACTCTGTAAGCAGAGCTATCGTAGCCCGGCGAACCGACGCCGAGGGGGCCACGATGCCGCAGACCGCCGCCGCGCCGACAGTCGGGCAGCCGGAACGGGCCGTCGCACCCACTGGCCGGGCCGCCATCGGTCTGCTGGTGCTGCTCGGCGCGCTCACCGCGATCGGGCCCCTGTCGCTGGACACCTACCTGCCGGCGTTCCCGGAGATGGCCCGTGACCTGTCCGCCAGCCAGGCGCAGATCCAGCTCTCGCTGACCACCTGCCTGGTCGGTATGGCCATCGGGCAACTCGTCACCGGCCCGCTCAGTGACCGCTGGGGGCGCCGCCTGCCGGTGCTGATCGGGGTCGGCGCGTACGTCCTGATGTCGTTGGCCTGCGCTTTCGCGCCGTCGGCGGAGACTCTCGCCGCGCTCCGCTTCGCCCAGGGCTTCGCCGGAGGCATGGGCACCGTCGTCGCCCGCGCCGTCGTCCGCGACCTCTACAGCGGACGCGCCGCCGCGAAGTACTTCTCCCGACTCGTCCTGATCTTCGGCATCGCCCCGATGGCCGCGCCCGCGCTCGGCAGCCTGGTGCTGGGCTTCGGCGGCTGGGAGACCATCTTCCTGGCCCTGGCCCTGGTCGGCGTGCTGCTCGTCGCCGCCGTCGCGTGGCGGCTGCCGGAGACGCTGCCCGTCGCACGCCGGAACACCGGCGGCCTGTCCGCGACCGCCGCCGCCGGGCGCGCGGTGCTCGCCGACCGCGTCTTCCTCGGGTACGCGTTGACCCAGGGCCTCGCCTTCGCCGGTCTGTTCGCCTACCTCTCCGGCTCCTCGTTCGTCCTCCAGGACGTCTTCGGCCTCTCCGCCGGTGCGTTCAGCCTGCTCTTCGGCGTCAACGCCGTGGCCTTCGTCGCCGTCGGTCAAGTCAACGCCCGGCTGCTGGACCGCCACGACCCCCGACCGCTGCTGATCTGGGGTCTGGGCCTCGGCCTGTTCTCCGCGCTCGGCCTGCTCGTCGGGGCCCTGCTCGGGTCCCTGCCGCTGGTCGTCGTCGCCCTCTTCCTCTTCCTCGGCTCGTTGGGCACGGTGATGCCCAACGGCACCGCCCTCGCCCTCGAACGCCACTCCTCGCACGCCGGTACGGCCGCCGCCCTGCTCGGCAGCCTCCAGGCGGTGATCGCGGCCGGTGCCGCGCCGCTGGTCGGGCTCGGCGGCGAGGGCAGCGCGGTGCCGATGGCCGTGGTGGTCACCGGCGCGGCGGCCGGCTCGCTGCTGGTCGTGCTCACCCTGGCCCGTCCCCGCCGCCCTTCCTGACCCGCCGGTCCCGCCGCCCCACCGGTCCCGTCGATCATGGAGTTGTGGTGTCACGAAACGCTCTGACAAGGGTCGATCCGCTGACCACAAGCCCATGATCGGAGAGCGGATTCGGAAAGGCGAAGCAAAGGCAGGATTTGCCGCTATATTCATTTGCTTGACCGGTTGAGACGCCCCGGTTACAGTGACGTTACTGAACGTTGTTTCCCCTTCCTCTTTCGTCGGCCGGAGTCGCACTTCGACTCCCGCCGGAAAGGGGATGACGCGTCCTCGCCGCGCTGGCGGCGATCCGGGCGCGAGGTGCCGCTCACCCGTTGTTGCCGCAGGTGAGTCCGCATGTCCAGCCACCGGCTCCGGCTCGGGGCGGAGCGAACGGTGCGGTGATCCCGCCACTCGCGACGTCAATCAGGAATCGGACAGTGGTGAATTCCGGTACGTCTGCAACGGTTCGGAATCTGCATTTCCCACGAGTCGGTGATCGCGAATTCGCGGGGCAATTCTGCCTGCGTCTGTCCGACCCGGCACTCCTCGACGAGCAGGAAGCGGTGACAGCGGTGCACACTGACCTCGAAGGGCCGACACCGAAATCCGTCGGAGCCTTCTACGACCAGGTGAACTCGATCGTCGCCCGGGTCCAGGGCGGCTCCATGCACCACGGCTACTGGACCGGGCCCGACGACGACAGCGACTTCGCCACGGCCAGCGTCCGGTTGACCGACATGATGATCGAACGGGTCGCCGCCCGGCCGGGCGCACGGGTGCTGGACGCCGGCTGCGGGCTGGGCCGCCCCGGCGTACGGCTGGCCAAGATCGCCGGTGCCCGGCTCGTCGGGGTCTCGGTCAGCGAACAGGACGTACGCCTGGCCAACGACCTGGCCCACGCCGAGTCGGTGGCCGACCGGGTGCGCTTCGAGCAGGCCGACATGGCCGAGTTGCCCTTCCCCGACGACTCCTTCGACCACGCGATGGCCTTCGAGTCGATCATGCACGTGCCCGACCGGATGCGGGCACTGCGGGAGATCGCCCGAGTGGTCCGCCCCGGCGGGCGCATCGTGCTGACCGACTTCACGGTCCAGGCGCACGGGCGCGACGACGACACCCTGGTCAAGGTGTACGACTCCTGGCGGGTCGCCGCGACGCCGATCGGCGCGGAGGACTACCCGGAGATCGCCGCCCGGGCCGGCATCGTGCTCGACGAGGTCACCGACATCACCGACCACGTGAAGTACAGCAGCATGTGGACCTACCTCGAACTGCGGCGGTACGCCCGGGACAATCCGGTGCCGGCGGAGGTGGATCAGATCCTCGACGTCTTCGCACCGACGCTCAAGGGCACCGCGGACCGGCCGCCGCTCACCGACACCGAGCTCGAACACGGGTGGCGCCAGATGCTGACCGAGGAACAGACGCAGGGCATGGTCATCGTGGTGGCCCGAAGTCCGGCACCCTGATCGTGCCGTCCTCGGCGATCGGGAAGCCCGGGTTCCAGGCGATCTCCCAGAGGTGGCCGTCCGGGTCGGCGAAGTAGCCGGCGTACCCGCCGTAGGACGTCTCGCGGGCCGGCCGGGTGACGACCGCGCCCGCCTCGGCGGCGACGGCCAGCACCCGGTCCACCTCGTCGCGTTCGCGTACGTTGTGCGCCAACCCGATCCCGCCGAATCCGTCGGCGGCCCGCGCGTCGACACCGGCGTCCTCGGCCAGCGACTCGCGGGCCCAGAGCACCACGGCGATCCCGCCGGCCTGGATGAACACCGTCCGCTCCACCTCCTGACCCCGCCAGCCGAGCCGTTCGTAGAAGGCCCGGGATCGGGCCAGGTCGGTGACGCCGAGGGTGATCAGGCTGAGGCGCTGTTCCATCCGGGCAATCTAACCCGGCACGGGTCGCCTCGCCGCCTGCCGAAGGACCCACGGAACGCAGAACTCCCGGTGCCGCGACCACGGCACCGGGAGTCCTCCTCAACGGCCGGTCAGCTCAGCGGGGCTCCGCCGGGCTGCACGACCTTGTTCACCGTCAACTGGTACGGCGCGTACTGCGTGACCTGCTCGGTCGGCTCGTCGTAGGCGACGATCGCGACCACCGTGGGGAAAGCGGCCAGCAGCGCCGTCTGCACCACCCCGAGCGTGAAGGTGGTCTTGCCGTCGACCTCGAACTGCACGGCCGTCCGGAGCTTCTCGTCGTAGCCGACGAAGCGGACGTTCCAGTTGGCCACCGGCGTCGGGTAGACCTGTGACGGCGAGTCGAACGCGTCCAGGTTCGACCCGTCGCTGACCAGCGTGCCGCCGACCGTGATGTCGTCGATCAGCAGGCCACCCTCGTTGACCCCACCGTCGCTGACGTAGCGGAAGCTCAGCAGGACGTCCTGCCCCGCGTACGCCGACAGGTCGAACGAGTGCGGCTCGAAGCCGTTCGTGGTGCCGTTCAGCGACGGCCCGAGCGGCCCGGCGACGGTCTTGTCGCCCTCGATCGCGGTGTAACTCCTGCCACCGTCGGTCGAGACGCTGACGTAGCCGTAGTCGTAGCCGGTCTCCGCGCCGTACTTGGCGAGGAAGGTCAGCGTCGGGTTGCCGGCCGGCACGCTCACCGGCGTCACGGCGGCGGCGTCGGTGCTGTTGCCGTTGCCGGACCAGATCACCGGGTTGCCCGGACGGTCCGGGTCGTCGGTCACCGTCGTCCAGGCCAGCGGCACCGACGGCAGGGTCTTGGCACCCTTGAAGCTGATCGACCGCAGGTCGCCCCGGCCCAACGGCTTGCCGTTCGCCTTGCGCAGCTGGACGTAGTCGGCACCGTTCGGCGCCGCACCCGGCGTCGCGTGCGTGGCCGGGTTGGCCAGGTTCACCGTGGCGTTCAGGCTGGCCGTGGTGACCTTGCGCTTGTCGCGGCCGAGCATCACACCCAACTTCGAGTTGCCGACGATCCGGTCCACCAGGTTCATCGTCTGGTAGTCGTGGATCACGCCGTGGAGGTCGTTCACCCCCTCGGCGGCGAGCGCCGCCTTGATGCTGGCCAGACCCTGCGACTCGCCGTCGCGGTGCAGCCGGGAGATGAAGTCCAGGCCGTACCGGTCGTAGAGGAACAACATCAACGAGTACGCGTTGCCGTAGTCGGCGAGTACCGCGTTCGGGTTGCCGCCCTCGTCCCACAGGTTCAGTGAGTTCTCCGGCCCGCCGCAGTCCCGTGGATTCGTGTTGTAGGCCGTCTGGACCGTGCCGAAGCCCTGGAAGCAGTAGATGTGGCTGTCCGCGCCCGGCTGGTCGACCCGGGCCGAGGCGTCGGCATAGCCGCCGAGCGTCTGGGCGAAGTCGGAGAGCCCCTCGTTGATCAGGATGCTCTCGAACGGGTCGGTGTAGTAGTGCGCCAGGTGCTGCCACTCGTGGATGAACGTCGACTCGTACAGGTTGGGACGCGCCGGTCGGCTGGTGCACAGATCGTCGGTCGGCTCGTTCGCCGGGCTGACGCCCGTCCGGTGCGCCCAGTCGAACGCGTCGATCGTCATGATGTTGCGGTCGAGCAGCTCGTTGAAGAGCGAGAAGAAGAACCCGGCAATGTACGTCGGCGCGGCCGGGAAGTCGTAGAAGTTGTCGTCCCGGACGTTGTCGACGAGCGTCACCGTACGGTTGCCGGCACCGCTGTAGTCGCCGTCGATCTGCGCGTTGCTGCCGTCGCGCTCCGGCGGCGTGCTGAACGCGGCCGTCGACTTCGGATACATGTTGTTGTCGAACTCGTCGACCAGGCGCGTCACCTGCGCGTCGGTGACCACCGTCGAGTTCGCGATCTGCCGGCGGCAGTCACCCACGGGGAACTCGGTGTCGTTGGCGACCCAGACCTCGATGTTGTCGCCCACACCCCGCAGCGTGTAGTCCTTGAGGTAGATCACGCCCTGGTAGTCGTCGAGCGCGAGCCACTGCCGCACCGTGCCCACCGCCGGCGTCTCGGCGGCCTGCGCCGACCTGCGCTGCGCCTGCGGCTGGTACTGCCGGGGCACCTCGACGGGCTTGCCGTTGAAGGTGAAGTCCTTCCTGGTGAGGTCGCGGACGTCACTCGCTATCCCGGTTGCCGGTGCCGGGGCGGACTCGGCCGCCACGGTGCTCGGACTGGCCGCCGCCGACTGGGCGACGACGAAGAACGGTAGGACGATGGCGCAGGCTGCTATCCCCGCAAAGCGGCGTCGAGCCACAGAACCTCCTCATAGCCGACAGACCCACTCAACCCCGCGTGACCAGGGGTGATGGATCTACGCACGCTGATCGAGCGCCCTCGTATCCTTTGCACAAGTGCATCGATCAATCAAGCCTTGACGCGACATACGTCTGTGGATCGCTGCCCGTACCCCTCGAATCCCGGACGTGGCCGGGTGGCGCGGCGGGATCATGATGTCGCCATGACGAAGATCGCCGGGCGCCGGCAGAAGAAGGGAAACACCTGCAGCGACCCGGGGTGCGGTGCCCTGTCCGCCTGCGACTGTTCCCTGTTCTCGATACTGTTGACGGTCGGCGCGGCAGTCGCGCGGGTGATCCCGGCACCGGTGGCCGACGGCTCCGGACGGGCGGCCATCCTCGGCTACCGCCGCTGGCTGTCCCACCGCTGGCCGGGGAAGTGCCGCTTCACCCCCACCTGTAGCGCGTACGGCCTGGCGGCCGTCGAACGGTACGGCCTGGCGGTCGGTGGCCGGATGGCCGCGGACCGGCTGCGACGCTGCACCGCACACACTCCACCCGGTACCCACGACCCGGTGCCCGTCTCCCCGGGCGCTTCCCGGGCTGCCCGTTCCCGCCCGGTCAGTTCCGGCGGTTGATCACCACGAAGGCGACACCGCCGACGACGATCTCGGCGAAGAGCAGCAGCGCGAACACCATGCTCGGCTCGGCACCGAGAGCGACGGCGACGGCCGCCACCGACGTGAGCGGGAACGCGGCCAGGCCCAGCACGGCCAGAGCACGGGTCAGAACGGCGTCGTCGCGCTCGTCCCCGGTCTGCGACCAGGCCCGCTCGAACGTGGTGGCGCGGTCCGGCCGCTTGCTCAGCCGCCACAGCATCACCAGGAAGACGAGCAGGCCGACCGCCGCTCCCTGGAGGAACCCGACACCCATGTTGCCGGGCGCGTGCTCCCGCAGCAGCAAGCCCACGGCGACGACCAGCGCAGCGACTGCCAGCAGGATGACGGCGACCGAGAGTTTCCGCAGGGCACTGCGACCTCCGGTCGTGCGGTGGTCCTCGGTCGTGTGGTGGCCCTCGGTGGTGCGGTGGTCCTTTGGCGTGCCGCGGCCCTCAGTCGACATGGAAGATCTCCTCTACGGGGCGGTGGAAGTGACGGGCGATGGCGATCGCCAGGGGTAGGGACGGGTCGTAACGGCCCGTCTCGATCGAGTTGATCGTCTGTCGGGAGACGTTCAGGGCCTCGGCCATCTCCCGCTGGGACAGCCCGGCGGCCTGCCGAAGCTCACGGAGATCGTTCCGCAACCAGCACCTCCGATGTCAAGCAACCTTGTCACGTCAAGGATGCTTGACACTGCTGGCAGATGTCAAGCGTGCTTGTCTCCGGGGCGGCAAGCGTTGTGCGGTGGCGTGCGGCGGCCCAGCGGCGTGCGTCGGCCTGGCGTCGGCCCGGAGCGTGGCAGTGCAGCTGTTGCGGGCTCGGCGTGTCGAACAGCTGCACTGCCACGCTCTTGCCGATGGGTCAGGCGGCGATGGTGCGGGCGGCGGCGTACACGTCGGCGGGAAGCGGATGGTGGAGTTGCCACAGGATGCGCATCGGCCGGTCGCCGGTGTGCTGCTGGTAGGTCATCGGCCCGGCGTACAGGTAGGCAGGTGCACCCAGGTCGCGGTCCGGCACCCGGGTCTCCCGCACGAACAGGTGCACCGTGGAGCCGCGTGCGGCGTGGTGGAGGTAGCGCTGCCCGGTCGGTGAGGCGGACGAGGTGGTGCTCTGCGACTCCCACTGGAACAGCGACTCGGTGACGGCCCGGTCGGCGTACATGGTGGTGGGGGAGTAGTGCTGCGCCGACTTGATCAGTGTGACGAAGAAGAGGTCGGCCTGGGCGTCCGGAAGCCACTTCACGCCTTCGCGCAGCGAGCCCGGGTTCGGCATGCCGAAGGCGGCGCACGCCTCGTTGCGGCTGTATCGGGCGTGTACCCGCAGCGGCAGCCCGTCGACCGGCGCGGTGACCCGGTGGATGCGTTCGCGCAGGACCTCGGCGACCTGGCGTAGCTCGGCACAACGCGTCGGCTCGGACCAGAGGCGGGACAGCCGTTCCTCGCGCTCGGTCAGCGGGGCGTTCGGCCCCCAGAGGTCGAAGTGCAGCATGTCCCAGAGCCGTCCGGCCTCGGGCCGCTCACCGGCGGCCACCCGGGCCAACAGGTCGAGCCGGTCCGGGTCGTCCAGGTGCAGCATCCGCCCGATCGCCCGGCCCAGCTCGCGGTCGTCCGGTCCGCCCGGCGAGGTCTCCATCTCGGCGAGCCGCCGCAGCCCGGTCCACCCGCCGATGCTCGCCGACCGGTAGACGTCTTCGATCTCCACACCCGCCTCGTGCAGGAACTCGGCCAGGCGCACGTCCCCGAGCTGGCGCAACTCGGCCAGCAGGCCGGGTTTCGACGTGGGCAGTGCCGAGCGCAGGTTGCGCAGCACGATGTCCTTGGCCACCCGGTCGAGCTGGATGTGGCAGCCGCTCGGCAGAGACGGGAAGTCGTCGCGTACCGCTTCGGTGATGGCGCGGCGGCTGACCCCGGTCAGCGCCCGCCAGCGCAGGTCGAAGCGGAAGTTGGCGTGTTGCCCGCCGATGAAGTCGAGCACGGTCAGGCAGGGCTTGTCGTCGTCCAGCCGCAGCCCACGGCCGAGCTGCTGGAGGAAGATCGTGGCGCTCTCGGTGGGCCGCAGCATCAGGATCGTGTCGACCATCGGCAGGTCGACCCCCTCGTTGAAGAGGTCGACGGTGAACAGCACCCTGACCGCGCCATCCCGCAGGCTCTTGATCAGAGTCTGCCGCTCGGCGGGGCTGGTCCGGGAGGTCACCGCCGCCGACGGCACGCCGTGCCGAGTGCACCAGTCCGCCATGAACTCGGCGTGCCCGATGCTGACGCAGAACCCCAGCGCCCGCATCCGCGCGACGTCCACGGTGTCGCGTACCGCCCGCAACACCATCCGTGCCCGCGCGTGGTTGCCGGTGTAGACGCCGTCCAGCTCCGCCGGGTCGTACCCCTGCCCGCGCTTCCACCCCAACTGCGACAGGTCCACATCGTCGTGCAGGCCGAAATACTGGAACGGCGCCAGCAACTGCCGCTCCAGCGCCTCCCACAGATGCAGCTCCACGGCGGCGCGGCCATCGAACCACCGCCGCACGTCGCCGCCGTCACTGCGGTCGGGCGTCGCCGTCAATCCCAGGAGTACGCGCGGACGCAGCCGCTCCAACAACCGGGCGTACGTCGGCGCCTCCGCGTGATGGAACTCGTCGACGATCACCATGTCGTACGCCTCGGGGTCGATCTCCCGCCGGTGCAGCGACTGGATGGAGGCGAAGACGTACCGCCAGTTCTGCGGCTCCCGCCCCCCGGCGAGCGTCTCGCCGAAGCTTCCGTCCCCCATGACCTGCCGGAACGTCGCCACACTCTGTCGCAAGATCTGCTCCTGATGCGCGACGAAGAGCAGCGAGTCGACGGCCTTCTCCCGGTGCAACCGGCGGTAGTCGAGCGCCGCGACCACCGTCTTGCCCGTGCCGGTGGCCATCACCACCAGGTTCCGCCAGCGACCATGGACCTTGCGTTCGGCGTCGAGGTCGGCCAGGACCTCAGACTGGTACGGGTACGGCCGCACGTCCAGGTTGGCGATCTCGGTCGACGCCTCGTGGCGACGCTCCCCACGCAGCGCCGTGCGTAGCCGGTCGGCATCCTGGCCCGGGTCGTAGTCCTCGAACGCGGGATCGTGCCAGTAGTCCTCGAACGTCGCGGTGAACGTGTCGATGACGTACGGCTGCTCGACGTTCGAGATCCGGACGTTCCACTCCACGCCGTCCATCAGCGCGGTCCTCGACAGGTTCGAGGAGCCGACGTACGCGGTGGTCATGCCGTTGTGGCGGCGGAACAGCCACGCTTTGGCGTGCAGGCGGGTCGTCCGGGTCTCGTAGGACACCTTGATCTCGGCACCCAGCTCGGCGAGCCGGTCCAGGGCACGCTGGTCGGTCGCGCCGAGATACGTCGTGGTGATCACCCGCAGTCGACCGCCACGGCCGATCAGCTCACGGATCGCCCCCTGCACCTGGAGCAGACCGTGCCACTTGATGAACGCGCAGAGCAGGTCCACCTGCACTGCCGAGGCCATCTCGTGGGTGACCTCGTGGCCGATACGCGGCTGGTGCCGACCGTTGACCAGCAGCGCGCCGGTGGAGAGCGGAGTGGTGGGCCGCTGCGGAAAGGCGGGCGCGGCCGGCGGGGTCGGCGGCGCGGCGATGGCGTGCAGCAGATGCTTCGCGTCGGTGACCTGGTCATCGAGGGTGGCTGCCTGCGGGCTGAGGGTGGCGATGGCGTCCGCGATGCGGTTCGCCAACTCGACCTGCCGGTGGAGCTTGTCGTCACCACCGCCGACGGCGTGCAGGGCGCGGTGCGTCAGGGTGGCGATGTGGCGGGCCAGGGCATCCGGGGCGTCAGCCGGGTCGAGCTTCCCGTGCTGGATCAGTGCAGGATCGACGCGTCGGAGCCGGTCGGCGAGTTCACGGGTGACGACGTGCTCGTAGACACCCCGCTCAAGGTCAGTCACCCGGTGATCCTGCCAATTCTCGGGGCTGTTGTCTCTCGCTCTCCATCCGGTGTCTCTCGCTCTCCATCCGGGACGAAGAGCACCACTCGCACGTCGGGAAGCTCGGCAAAGGCTCGCTCGATGGCCGGGTGGACCTCGGCCCAGGCAAGTCCGCCGTGGCCGCAGCCCAGCGCGGGCACCGCGATCGAGGTGATCTGTCGTTCGCGTACCACCCGACCGAGGTCAGCGAGGCCCGCGTGGACGTCGGAGAGCTTAGAGGCGGCGCCGAGCGGGTCCGGCAGGCGTTGCGGCAGTGGCAGTCCCGGCAGACCGAGAACCGGCCGGCATGGCACTCACACCCGGTGGGGGAGCGCCGGTGACCGAGGCGGCGGCACGGGCGGCGGTCGCCCGGTGGCTGCGGCTGGTGCAGGCGGATACGGAGCTGTCCGCGTACCTCATCGGGGTCGATCTGGACCGGCTCGCCGCGCACCTGATCCGGCAGCTCGTGGGCGGCGGGCCGGTGTTGGAGGGGTGGCCGGGGCTGCCGGAGGCACCGCGGCGGCGGGTCGGTGACTACCTGGCGGGAGCGCTCGCGACCGGCGGCCCTGCGGTGATCGACGAGGTCGCCGCCGAGTTCCGGGCCAGTCTGGCGGGGCACTGCCCGCTACCGGCATCGGAGCTGGCTCTCGTCGTCGCCGCCCTGGCCCGGCTGGTCGGCGGCGGCGGCGGTGGCCGGGCCGAGCGGTGGGCGCTGCTGGCGGTACTCGGCCGGGTCCACCACCGGCATCGGCTTCGTCCCGAGCACGGTCCGCTGATCGGCGCCGCCCTGGCGACGGTGGCTCCGCGCCTCTGTCCGCCGCCGGTCGACGTCGGCTGGGAGCGCCGGTGGCGGCGGTCCTGGGCGCTCGTCGTGCGCGCCGCCGGGCGGATGGGCGACGGGTCGGCGTTCTGGTCGGC
The DNA here is from genome assembly GCF_004307965.1 of Verrucosispora sp. SN26_14.1. Lineage (NCBI taxonomy): Bacteria > Bacillati > Actinomycetota > Actinomycetes > Micromonosporales > Micromonosporaceae > Micromonospora > Verrucosispora sp. SN26_14.1. The sequence goes on from NZ_SISL01000097.1 coordinate 11,747, forward strand.
CGAGGTGACCGGCCGTGACCTGTCCGCCGAGGGCATCGCCATTCTGGCGGTACGCCCGTGGCACCCGCTGCCGTTCCGGCCCGGCCAGGCGGTGCCGCTCTGCCTGCCGCAACACCCGGGCCGGTGGCGCTGGTACTGCCCGGCCAACGCCCCACGCCCCGACGGCACCGTCGAGCTGCACGTCCGCGCGGTGGCCGCCGGCACCGGGCTGGCCCCGCTGCGCGCCCTGGTCGAGCAGGTCGCCGCTGCACCGGCCGGCCGGCGGGTGACCCTGATCGTCGGCGTACGTACCGTCGCCGACCTCTATGACGCGATTGCCTTGGACAAGCTCGACCAGGCGCACCCCTGGCTGACCGTCGTGCCGGTCTTCTCCCACGACCCGCTCGCGGTGCCGGAGGAGAACGGTGACGCCCTCACCGTGGCCTTGGGTCACCTCCGTTCCGATCAGGAGGTGTACGTCTGCGGGCCACCCGCGATGCTGGCCGGCTCCCGATTGCGGCTGCTCGCTGCGGCGGTGCCTGCTGAGCGGATCCACCTACCCGGTCTGGTCGGCTAGGACCTCGGGAGGTCGAATGTGGCTGCTGTCGAGCTGAGCCGCGTAGGGCCATCGATGCTTGTCAGCCAGCGGACAGGCGTTCAGCCCACTGCCCTGACGGGTGTCGCCTGTGCTGGTTCCGGCGATCCGTTGACGCCGTCAGCTCGACAGGGCTCGCATCCGACACGGCCGCACTGGGCCCGCACCGCATCCTGTGCCCGCCGCCTGGCCGGGGCACGACGGGTGAACTGATCAACCAGGACGGTCCGTACTGATGGTCATGCGGACGACGGAGTTGGTGGCCTGCACGCGCAATGCGATCGACTGGCTCGGGCCGGCCGGGGTACGTGGGGTGGTGCACCGCTGGATGCGTCTGGTGGCGGCCGACGCGGAACTGGCGCCGTACCTGCTGGGGATCGACCGGCGGCGGCTCGCCACCCATCTCGCGGCTCAGCTCACTCCGGCCCTGGGTGGTCCGGGTCGGGCGATCGGGTCGGTCGGCGGGGTGTGGCTGCGGCTGGGGTTGACCACGGAGCAGCACTGGCGGGTGCTCGACTACCTGGCGGCGGTGCTGTGGCGACTCGACCTGCCGACGGACGCGATCATCGGGGTGCAAAGCGTCGTGCGCGCGGAGCGCGGGTAGGGCGACGCCCTCTCGCCGCAGGTGACGAGAGGGCGTCGGGCCAGGTCAGCCGCGCTTGCGCAGGCGTAGGGCCAGCCGGACGGCGACACCGAGGCCGACCACGGCGCAGGGCAGGGCGACGCCGTACGCGGCCCAGAGGTGCCCCTCGTCGGTCCAGTTGAAGAAGGCGGCGATGCCGAGGTGGACGGCGACCAGGGTGGCGACCAGTTCCGCCCAGGTGGTGCGCCAGAAGGGTACGCGTCGCTGCGGCTCGTGCTCGGCGAGGTCGCGGGCGTACTCCTCGACCGGGCCGAACTCGACGGTCGGGGTGCCGCCGGTGGCGCTGAGGTGGTCGTGGGCCTCGCGGGCCAGGTCGGCGGCGCGGTCGGGCGGGAGGTCGTAGCGGCCGACCAGCAGGCCCGACAGGCGGCGGTACCAGGCGTCGGGGTCGTCGTCGGGTGCCGTGCGCGGGGTGGGCGGCACGTAGTCGACCGGCTGCTTCGGCGGGGCCGGCCGTCGGGTCATCAGCCAGAGCAGCAGCAGTGCGACCACGACGATGCCGAGCACCGGGATGCGGGCGGCCGGCTCCTCGGGCAGGAGTACGAAGCTCGTCGCGCCCAGCCCGACGAAGAGGCCGACCACCGCGAACGACCAGGTGGCCAGTTGTGGGCGCCCGGCGGCGCGCAGGGCGTTGGGGAGGGCGCAGGCGGTGAAGGCCAGGCAGACCATGATCAGACCGGCCAGCCTGGCGGGTGTGGTGGTGAAGGTGAGGGTGCGTTCCAGGATCGCGTAGAAGATCGTGGCGCTCAGGCCGAAGACGACCAAGGTGAAGACCGAGCCGGTCAGGTAGTCGGCCGAGAGCATGCCGTTGCGGTCCACCTTCTCCCGCAGGTGTGCCGGCTGTTCGGCCGCCGCGGTCAGGGCGAACTCCTCCGGGTCGCCGAAGGCGTCGTACGGGCTCTCGCCGCTGAGCTCGCAGTGGGTACGGACGTCCGCGATGATCGGGTTCGCCAGGTGGTAGCCGACGCCCTGGTCGCTGAGGGCCAGCCGGGTCGGCAACTCCCAACGCTCGAACGGCTCCGTCATCTCGTGTCCTCTCCGGTTGCGGTCAGGAGCCGGTCGAACGCCGACGTGAACTCGCCCCAGCGGGCGCGCTCCTCCGCCAGCCGTTGCCGGCCTGCCGTGGTGATCGAGTAGGCCTTGCGTCCGGGGCCGCGTTCGCCGGGCAGCCAGTCGGAGCGCACCGCCCCGTCGGCCTCCAGCCGGCCCAGCACCGGATAGAGCGCGCCACCGCGTACGGCGCCGAGGCCGTGGTCGGCCAGTCGCTGCGCCAGGGCGTAGCCGTGCCGTTCGCCCTCGGTGAGAACGGCCAGGATGGCCAGCCCCAGGCTCGCGCGGAGCCAACCTGTCGCCGGGTCGACCATGGCACTCATCGCTCGTAACACCGCCTTCCGACTAGTCGCTTCGGGAGGGTATTCCGTCTGCTCGACTAGTTTTATCTTAGAGTAGTCGGGTTCGGCAAGTAGTCGCGGGATCGGGTGGTGACGAGGAACACCGGTCTGCCGGCCGCTAAACGGGCGGCGGAGTGTCGGCGGCGGGAGCTAATGTGCGCTGCGGGCATCGCCCCCTCCGCACGTCGGGCCGGTCTTCCGCCGGCACCGCGTCGGCCACCACCGCTCGTCCTACGGTCAGATCCGACAACAGGAGACTTCGTGGCACAGCAATCTGTCGCGGCACCGCAACCTGTCCCGACATCGGACAAACTCGACGCTGCGGTGCTCAAGGTGGCCGGCGTCGTCGTGCTCGGTGCGATCATGTCGATCCTCGACGTGACGGTGGTCAGCGTCGCGCTGCCGACCTTCCAGAGTGAGTTCGACGCCTCGTACGCCCGCGTCGCGTGGACGATGACCGGCTACACGCTGGCGTTGGCCACGGTCATCCCGCTCAGCGGGTGGGCGGCCGACCGATTCGGCACCAAACGCCTCTACATGATCGCGTTGGCGCTGTTCACCATCGGGTCCGGCCTCTGCGCCACGGCCGACACCATCGGGCAGCTGATCGGGTACCGGGTGCTCCAGGGGCTCGGTGGCGGCATGCTCATGCCGATCGGCATGGCGATCATGACGCGGGCTGCCGGCCCGAATCGGATCGGCCGGTTGATGGCCGTGCTCGGCATCCCGATGCTGCTCGGCCCGATCAGCGGCCCGATCCTCGGCGGCTGGCTGATCGACGTGGCGAGCTGGCACTGGATCTTCCTGATCAACCTGCCGATCGGTGTGGTCGCGCTGATCTACGCCCAGATGGCGCTGCCGAAGGACGCCGCGCAGCCCTCGCAGTCGTTCGACTTCGTCGGCATGCTGATGCTCTCGCCGGGTCTGGCCCTGTTCCTCTACGGCGTCTCCACGCTGCCCGAGACCGGCACGTTCGCCGAGCCGGAGGTCTGGGGCCCGATGCTGGTCGGCGCCGTCCTGGTGGTGGCGTTCGTGTTCTACTCCTTCAAGCCCGAACACCCGCTGCTCGACCTGCGGCTGTTCCGCAACCGCCGGTTGACCGTCGCGGCGGTGACCATGTTCGTCTTCATCATCGCGTTCATGGGCGCCGGGCTGCTCTTCCCCAGCTACTTCCTCCAGGTGCGCGGCGAGTCGACGCTGCACGCCGGTCTCCTGATGGCGCCGCAGGGCCTCGGCGCCATGGTCACCATGCCCATCGCCGGCATGCTCGCCGACAAGGTGCCGGTCGGCCGGACGGTGCCGTTCGCGCTGGTGCTGATCCTCGCCGGGTTCTTCACCTTCACCCAGCTCGACGCGGACACCTCGTACGTGCTGCTCTGCGGCTCGCTGTTCGTGATGGGCCTGGGCATGGGCGGCACGATGATGCCGATCATGACCTCGGCGTTGAAGACGCTGACCGGGCACGAGGTCGCCCGAGGGTCGACGCTGGTGAACATCCTCCAGCAGATCGGCGGTTCGGTCGGCGCGGCGGTGATGTCGGTGATCCTCACCAACGAGTTCAACAAGTCCCAGCCGATCCCCGGCCTGACCGGCCCCAACGGCGAGCCGGTCACCGAGGCCGGGTTGGCCGTCGCCGCCCAGCAGCGGCCGGAACTCGCCGAACAATTGCCCGATCCGTCGATCATCGAGCGTGGTCTCGACTTCGCCGCCAACTCCTTCGCGACCACGTTCTGGGTCGCGTTCGCCCTGGTGGCGGCGACGTTCATCCCGGCCGCGTTCCTGCCCCGGCGGCGGGAACGGTCGCACCTGCTCGACGATCAGCCCGGTGAGCAGCCCGGCGAGGCGCCCCGCGCCCCGGTCATCGTGCACTGAACGCACCAGGTCACCGCTGACGATTCGAGACCACTGGCACGGCGTACGGCCACCCCGATTCGGGGTGGCCGTACCCGTGTCCGCGTCGCGCTGCGCCTGTGTCCGCGTCGCGCTGCGCCTGTGTCCGCGTCGCGCTGCGCCTGTGTCCGCGTCGCGCTGCGCCTGTG
>NZ_SISL01000098.1:0-16357 GCF_004307965.1 Verrucosispora sp. SN26_14.1
GTGACTGCCAGGCCCGCCCCCGCCGCCCCCGCCCGGCGCTCTGCCGCTCGGCGACCACGACGAGGCCCTCCGGCTCCCCCGTCCGGGCCGCCTCGACGACGTCGGCGTTCGTGGAACCGGTCTCGGCTTTCAGATCCAGACGCGTCCACGGGCCGTACGGCGCCACCAGCGCCCGGCGCAACCGGGTCGCCGACAGCGGCGGACGATCGAGGTCGGTGTACGGCGAATCCGGCATCCGGCCAGCCTACGGGCCACGGGTGAGGCGAACTGCACAGCGGCGGCGACCTGAACCATCGTTATATTCCCAGGGTGACTACCGAGACCGGGACCAACATCCACAGCACCGCGGGCAAGCTGGCGGACCTGGCACGACGGGTCGACGAGGCAGTGAACGCCGGGTCGGCCCGCGCGGTCGAGAAACAGCACGCGCGAGGCAAGAAGACCGCCCGGGAGCGGATCGAGATGCTGCTCGACGAGGGCTCCTTCGTCGAGCTGGACGAGTTCGCCCGGCACCGGTCCACCAACTTCGGCCTGGACCGCTCCCGCCCGTACGGCGACGGCGTGATCACCGGCTACGGCACCGTCGACGGCCGGCAGATCTGTGTCTTCGCCCAGGACTTCACGGTCTTCGGCGGCTCCCTCGGCGAGGTCTTCGGGCAGAAGATCGTCAAGGTGATGGACCTGGCCATGAAGATCGGCTGCCCGGTCGTCGGCATCAACGACTCCGGCGGCGCCCGCATCCAGGAGGGGGTGGTGTCGCTCGGCCTCTACGGCGAGATCTTCTTCCGCAACGTACGCGCCAGCGGCGTCATCCCGCAGATCTCGCTCATCATGGGCCCGTGCGCCGGTGGGGCGGTCTACTCCCCGGCGGTCACCGACTTCACCGTCATGGTCGACCAGACCTCGCACATGTTCATCACCGGCCCGGACGTGATCAAGACGGTCACCGGCGAGGACGTGGGCATGGAGGACCTCGGCGGGGCGCGCACCCACAACACCCGCAGCGGCAACGCCCACTACCTCGCCTCCGACGAGTCCGACGCGGTCGACTACGTCAAGGCGCTGCTGTCCCACCTGCCCGCCAACAACCTGGACGAGCCGCCGGTCTTCGACGCCCCGGCGGAGCTGACCGTCACCGACGCCGACCGGGAGCTGGACACCCTCGTCCCCGACTCGGCCAACCAGCCGTACGACATGCACCGGGTGCTCGAACACGTCCTCGACGACGGGGAGTTCCTGGAGGTCCAGCCGCTCTACGCGCAGAACATCGTGGTCGGCTTCGGGCGGGTCGAGGGGCGTCCGGTGGGCGTGGTCGCCAACCAGCCGATGCACTTCGCCGGCACGCTGGACATCGCGGCCAGCGAGAAGGCGGCCCGGTTCGTGCGTACCTGCGACGCCTTCAACATCCCGGTGCTGACCTTCGTGGACGTACCCGGGTTCCTGCCCGGCACCGGTCAGGAGTGGGACGGCATCATCCGCCGGGGCGCCAAGCTCATCTACGCGTACGCCGAGGCCACCGTGCCGAAGGTCACCGTGATCACCCGCAAGGCGTACGGCGGCGCGTACGACGTGATGGGTTCCAAGCACCTGGGGGCGGACCTCAACTTCGCCTGGCCGACCGCGCAGATCGCGGTGATGGGCGCCCAGGGCGCGGTGAACATCCTCTACCGCCAGGAACTGGCCGCCGCCGAGGACCCGGCCGCGGTCCGGGCCGAGAAGATCGCCGAGTACGAGGACACCCTGGCCAACCCGTACGTCGCGGCCGAACGCGGGTACGTGGACGCGGTCATCCCGCCGCACGAGACGCGGCTCCAGATCGTCCGTGCCCTGCGGGTGCTGCGCACCAAGCGCGAGACGCTCCCGCCCAAGAAGCACGGCAACATCCCGCTGTAGGGGTTGCGTGCAAGGAGGGGTCCCCTGCTAACGCCTGGCGTATAGCAGGGGACCCCTCCTAACAACTGCGCCGCACACCGGCGTAGCTCACCAGAAGGCGATGCCGGCGTCGGTCAGCAGCGGCCCGGCCAGCATCCGGCCGCCCACCACCAGCACGACGACGTTGACGATGCCGAAGAGCAGCACCCAGAAGAACGGCGGCAGCGGCGTGATGCCCGCCAACTGGTCGGCGTCGGAGGCCGGCATCCCGCGCCGGGTGCGCAGCCGCTGCAACTCCACCACCGGGCGTACGCCGCCGAGCAGCAGGAACCACACTCCGGTCCAGGCGAAGGCGGCCTGCACCTGCGGGCTGGCATACCAGGAGATCGCGAGCACGGCGCCACCCGTGACGACCAGTGTCAGTGCCCCGTACACGTTGCGGATCATGATCAGCATCGCCAGCAGCAGGACCACCGCGAGCCAGAGCAGCAGCGTGATCCGGTTTCCGGCGAGCAACCACGCCCCGCCCAGACCGACCAGCGGCGGGGCCAGATAGCCGGCGAGCAGGGTGAGCACCATGCCCGGTCCGGTGGGACGCCCGGCCGAGAGCGTGAGGCCCGAGGTGTCCGAGTGCAGCCGGATGCCGTGCAGCTTGCGTCCGGTGAGTACGGCGGCCAGCGCGTGCCCGCCCTCGTGCGCGATGGTGATCGCGTTGCGGGCGATCCGCCACGGCATCCGGGTGAAGACCACCACCAGCGCGACCAGGCCGGTCAGCAGCACCAGCAGCGGGGGCGGGTCGGGCTGCGCGCCGAGCAGACGGTCCCAGAACGCGGTCATGCCCTCGATCGACACCATGGGGCGGCAGCCTACGCCCGCAGGGCACGAAGGTCCCAGGGCGGGCTGTCTCGTTCCGGTGCCGGCCGGGACACCCGTCCGTGGTCGACCCGTACCGCATTGAAAGTTTTCTTAGTATCTCTTGCCTTGGCGGGCATTCACCTTCAAAGATGTCTGTCTATCGACAGTCGTCTCAGGAGGACGCCATGGGTCGGACCATACCAACGCTGCGCCGGCTGACCGCCGCCGCGCTCACCGTACTCGCGACCGCTGCTGCCGGGCTCGTCGCCACCGCGACCCCCGCCGCGGCGGCCACCGTGCCCGGCATCGACGTCTCGCGCTACCAGGGCACCATCAACTGGACGAGCGTGCGCAACGCGGGCATCCAGTTCGCCTTCATCAAGGCCACCGAGGGTACGAGCTACAAGGACCCGAACTTCAACACCAACTACGTCAACGCGTACAACGCCGGGGTGATCCGGGGCGCGTACCACTTCGCCCGGCCGAACATCTCCTCCGGCGCCGTTCAGGCGAACTACCTGGCCTCCAACGGCGGTGCGTGGTCGGCCGACAGCCGTACGCTCCCCGCCGCGCTGGACCTGGAGGCGAACCCGTACAGCGGCGGCTACTGCTACGGCCTGAGCACCACCGGCATGCGTAACTGGGTGCAGGACTTCCTGAACACCTACCGCTCGCGTACCGGCCGGTACGCGGTCATCTACACCACCACCAGCTTCTGGAACCAGTGCACCGGCAGTTGGACCGGCCCATGGACCAACCACCCGGTCTGGGTCGCCCGCTGGTCCTCCTCGGTCGGCGCGCTGCCGGCCGGCGCACCGGTCTGGAGCTTCTGGCAGTACACCGACTCGGGCAGCGTCGCCGGCATCAGTGGCGCGGTCGACCGCAACTACTGGAACGGCGACCGGAACCGGCTGATCGCCCTGGCCAACAACACCGCCTGACACACGTCACGACGGCGGGTCGACGTCCACCGAGTGGATTCGGGACGTCGGCCCGCCGCCGTGGCGTGACCACCGCCGGTTCAGGCCCGCCGTCGCGCGGCGAGTGCCACGGGTACGCCGACACCGCCGTGCCGGGCCACCGTGCCCCGACGGGTGACGGCCCACCCCACGTACGCGGCCCCGGCGAGCGTCACGACGCTCAGCAACGTGGCCAGCAGTGCGACTCCGAAGGTGACGAACAGTAGTACGCCGACACCCACCACTGCGCTCGTCCACAGTGTCAGTCGGGTTCGGGCATCCCTTGGTCGGTAACCCATCTCGGGCCTCCCTTCCGTCCTTCGAGATCAGGTACCCCGAACGACGGACGGTCATGCCTCGTCTCGACCGCCCTGCTGTCGGCGGACCTCAGTCCTGACGGTCCGGCACGAACTCGCGGAACGCCGTCTCGAAGTTCGGCAACTGCGCGTCCCACTCGCTGTTCGGCACCTCCCAGCGCAGGGCGAAGCCCCGGTTGCTGGCGGTGACGAAGCCCCGGTTGCGTACCCGCAGCTCGACCCCGTTGCGGGTCTGGTTCCAGTCCCAGTCAGCGCAGGTCCGCCACTTGCAGTCGATCGTCGAGATGTCGATGAACCGGTAGTTCTGCACGCCACGGACGTTCTTCCGACCCGGTTCGAGCTGCCGCCAGGTGGCCGCCGCGTCCCGCTGCGGCGACGAGGTGCGGTCGATGGTCAGCTCGCTGACGCCGTTCGGGTCGCGGTACTTGACCCAGGTGGAGCCGGAACTGCGCCGCCAGCCCTCCGGCACCGGCACCTTGAAGCCCACCGGGTCGTTCCGCAACGTCCAGCCCTCGGGCAGGCCACCGGCGGCGCTCTCGGACGGGGTGGGTGACGGGGACGCCGACGGGGAGGCGCTGGGCGGTGCGGCAGAGGTCGGTGGTGGCGCGGCCGGCTCCGAGGTCGGCGGTGCGGACGACTCGGACGTGCCGGCCGTGTCCTGCGGGGTGTCGCCGCCGTCGCCGTCACCGCTGGTGAGCAGCGGAACCGCCACCACCAGGCCGACGAGCAGCAGCGCGACCAGTGCGCCGACCAGCACGGCACGGCGGGTGCGCTCGGAACGGAGTTGGCCGGTCTTGAAGACGGAACCCCGAGCCGGTGCCGCCGGGCTCACCGGTGCCGACGGCATCAACGAGGTCGAGGCGGGCGCGACGGGGGTGGCGGCCGCCGTGGGAGCCGGTGGGCCGACCCGACGGGTCGGCTCGCCCGAGCCGGGCCGGTCGGTCGTCGCGCTCGCGTCGGCCTGCGCCTTCGCCTCCACAGCGGGACCGTCGACCTTGGTGACGTCGGCCGAGGCAGCGGCTGCTCCGCTGGTCGCGGCAGCCCGCACGGTCGCGTCGGATCCGTCCGGCGTCGTCGGCGTACCGGCCGGGGCGGTGTCCCCGCCGTCCTGGGCCGCCGGGGCGTCGTCGCGGCCGGTCGCGGTCTCCGTGGTCGACCCGCCGGAGTCGGCCCCGGAATCCGTCGCGGACGATGCCGCGTCCGCACCTGACGTCAGCCCCGCACCGGCGGCACCGGCAGCGGTCGACGCCGCGTCCACCTTCGTCGTCGGGTCCGCGTCCTGACCGGCGTCGACCTTCGCGGTCAGGTCGGCGTCCATCTTCGTGGTCGGATCGGCGTCCGCGCCGGTGGGAGCCGCGACCTTCGCCGTCGGCGCGGCGTCGGAGACCGGCGGCTTTCCGGCCGTCGCACCGGAGCCAGACGGACCGGAGGTGGTCGCGCCGGCTGCGGCGGCACCCGCCGCGAGCGGACCCACGGCCGAGGGCGTACGGGGCACGGGCGGAGTCACCGGCGCGGTGGGCTGCTCCCCCGACGGGCGGGGCGCGGGCACCATCGGCTGACGCGGTTCACGCGGCCCGTTCGGCCCCGGCCGGCGCACACCGTCGAGCAGCGAGATGCCCCGACTCCGCTTACCGCTGGCCCGGCGCAGCATCCGCTCGGCCGACTCGGCGGTGATCCGCTCCTCGGGGTCCTTGCGCAGCAGCCCGGCGAGCACCTGCTTGAGCGGTCCGGCGTTACGGGCCGGCGGCACCGGTTCGGTGGCGAGCGCGGCCAGGGTGCTGATCGCCGACGGTCGGGCGAACGGTGACTTGCCCTCCACGGCGGCGTAGAGCGTGGCACCCAGCGACCAGAGGTCCGCCTCCGGACCGGTGGTGCCGTCCCGGGCACGCTCGGGCGAGATGTACGCCGGGGAGCCGAGCACCATGCCGGTGCGCGTGACGTTCGGGTCGCCGGGGATCGTGGCCAGGCCGAAGTCGGTCAGCACCACCCGACCGTCGGTGCCGAGCAGCACGTTGCCGGGCTTGACGTCGCGGTGCATGATGCCGGCCTTGTGCGCCGCCTTCAGGGCGTTGAGCACGCCCAGCCCGATCTGCACCGCCTGGGCCGCCGGCACCGGCCCGTCCTCGGCGAGGGTGTCCTGCAACGAACGGGACGCGACGTACTCCATCACGATCCACGGGTCACCGTCGGTGCGGAGCACGTCGAAGATGCGTACCACGTTGATGTTGTTGAGGCGGGCGATGGCGCGCGCCTCCCGCAGCGAGCGTTCGCGCATCTCGCGGCGCTCCTCGTTGGTCAGGCCCGGCGGCGGGACCAACTCCTTGATGGCGACGTCACGGTGCAGCACCTCGTCGCGCGCCTTCCATACCCGGCCCATGCCGCCCTGACCGAGCGGCGAGAGGAGCCGGTACCGGTCGGCGACGAGTTGGGGGGAAGGCTCAGACATCGCTGAGACGGTACCCGCCACCCCCGACGCTCACACCGTCGGCACGCCACTGTGTGCCGGAGGTCGAGCTCACAGCGCGTACGCTGGGGTGCATGTCTGTCGAGGAGCCGCTGTTCCGGGTCGTCCGCGGCGTGCCGACCGCCGAGGAACTGGCCGCGCTGGTGGGCGCGATCGTCGTCCGCTCCCGCCCGGCCCCCGTCGCCGCCACCACCCCGGTCTCGGTCTGGGCCCGCAGCGGCCGACCGGCCGGTGCCACACTGCTCCCGGGAAGCGGCGCCTGGCGCGCCTCCGGTCTGCCCCGCTGACGCGGATCGGCGAGGCTGTCGACGGCGACCGGGGCTGCCGGGGAGGCGTCCAAGGATTAGCCTCACAGAGGGGAACCGGGCCGTTACAGTTTGGAGGGCCGATGATCCCTGAGGATGATCGACAGGCGTCCTGGTCAGGCGGCCACCGTGGCGTCGAGGCGGACCTCCGCCAGATGCGGGAATTCGCCGACACGCTCCGCGCCGAGGTGGACGGCAACTACACGCCCCACCTGCCGCGCATCGCGGACGACATGCTGACCCGGGTGCCGAATCCGGCCGACGCCTTCATCGAGCTGGTGCAGTTCATGCGGGCCCACTGGGAGACACAGCAGGCCACGACGAACGCCGTCTGGGGCCTCGGCCACACCACCGGCCACCTGGCGCGCGCCGCCAGACAGGTGGCCGACCGGTACGCCGACACCGACGCCTTCTCCGCAGCCCGCGTCGCCGACGTCCAGCAGGCGCTCGGGCAGCCGGGAGACGTACCCGCCCAGCCCACACCCTCACCGTCGCTGACCAATCCGACCGGCCCCGACAACGACGGGTCGGTGGTGCTGCCGTGAGGGACCCGGGAGTCGGCCGCAGCGGAGGCCTCACCGACTGGTACCTGATGAGCGTCGCCGACATGTGGGCCTGCCTCCAGGACCACGATCCCGACAACCACTGGCGGCACGTCGCCGGCTGGCGCAAGATCTCCGAGCTGGCCGACCAACACCTGCACCGCCTCCGGACGTACCGCCAGCGTCTCGCCCGGGCCTGGCCGCCCGACACCAACGAGGCCGCCCGCGCCTACCTCGCCGAGCTGGACGACCTGATCGCGCAGGTGCAGCGCACGCACGACGCCGCCAGCGCCAACCAGAGCGCGCTCACCGCCGCCACCCAGGCCATCACCAGCACCCGCACCGAACTCAAGAAGATCCACGACGAGTACGCGGACAAGCTCCGACAGAAGCGCGGATGGGAACAGACAGCCGCCGACCCGAAAGCCGTCGCCGGCAGCCGGAACAGCCGACCACCGGTGACCGATGCCGATCTGGAGCAGTTGAACGTCAGGGCGCGCGGCATCATGTACGGCCTGAGCAGCGACCTCCAACAGGCCCAAGTAACCCTCCGCCGACCTCCGCCACTTCGGCACTCAGATCGCGCCCCTGACTATTCGGAGGCTTACAGCCCCACCGGAGCACCGGCGATCCCACCGATCGTGCCAGCACCGCTACCGGCGCCTTCTGCACGCTTCAAGCAACCCAGACCAGCGCCACAACCCAACTCGACAGCTCAGCCGTCTGGACCGTTGCTAAGTGGAAACGCCTCCGTCGCGACTCCACCACCAACCAATCCAGTCATACAGAGCCCACTTACGCCTAACCAACCCCCCTCGCCAGGAATGACACCTCCCGCTTCGCCCGCTTCCGGGCCGAATGATCGACCTAAACCTAACCATTCCTCGCACTCTTGGCGGCCTAGCGCGAATAGCTCCTCCCCTCTGCCACCGCCAGCCGGATCACGCTTTATGCACCCGAATGGCTTGATAGGCGGCTTGCCCAGCGCGAGCCCCAGCCAGTCGACACCCGGTGGAACCCAGCCGCGCCGAGTCAATCCGATAGGCGGTGTAATCGGCGGAGGTGCAGCAGGGACCGCCCCTGCCGGCGGAGCCGGATCTCGACCAGGAACCGGGAGAGGTTTCCCACGAGCCCATTACATGCCACCCACTGGAGGCTTTCCTGCAGGCATGGTCTCCGGCAACACGTCAGGCCGCCCAATAAGAGACACCCAGAGGGATGAGGACGGCCGCAAGTGGGATCCTGACCATCCATGGCAGACGGAGGAGGGTGTGGACCCTATCGTCTTGCCACCCAGGGACGATGGACCGATTGACCCTGGTCCAGCAATCGGCTCTCCGAGGTGAGCAAGCGACACTCGCGAGTGCTCGCTGCCGGATCGGTCTTGGCCATCCTCTTGCCGGGCACAGCCATCCAGGCAGCCATTGAGGTGACACCTTCCGACAATGCAAGCCGCATCCGCAACGACCAGTGGCACCTGCGCTATCTAAGCGCGCAGGAGGCACACCGCATGAGCCAGGGCGAAGGCGTCACCGTAGCAATTCTTGATACCGGAGTTAGCCAACACCCGGATATCCGACTGAACCTTAAGAAGGGAAAGAATCTGCTTCCCGGAGACTCCAGCAGCGCCCACGATGATCCAAATGGTCACGGCACCGCAATGGCTGGCCTCATTGCTGCACACGGACAGAACGCAACCAAAGGCGCGCTAGGAATTGCTCCCAAGGCGCAAGTGATTCCCATAAAGACCTCGGATGCCAGCAACGGAGGAAACGCTGACCGACTTGCAGAAGGCATCGAGTTTGCAATCACCGCGGGGGCAGCCGTAGTCAGCATCTCTGGTGGAGGCGGACCCAGCCCTCGCTTGCTGCAGGCACTGGAGGCGGCACATTCGGCCAACGTGATAGTCGTGGCAGCCGGAGGCAACAACCCGACCGACCCGGGAGTAATTTACCCTGCGGCCGCCGATACGGTGATCGCCGTTGGCGGCATAGACCAAAATGGGAAGCATGCAAGGATTTCAGTCACTGGACCACAATTGGATTTGGCGGCTCCCGCCCTAGACATCTTCAGCCTCGACCCACAAAGCGACTATCGGCGAAGTAGCGGAACTTCTAACGCTGCTGCCATTGTTGCCGGGGCGGCGGCGTTGATTCGGGCCAAGTATCCGTATCTGCCGGCGGACGAGGTGGCGCACCGGTTGACGGCGACCGCGATCGACAAGGGGCCTCCCGGGCGCGACGACCAGTACGGCTACGGCGTGATCGATCTGGTGGCGGCGCTCACGGCAGACGTACCGCCGAGGGGTTTTGGGCCGAGCGGGTCGGCCACCCCTGGGCCGGGCACGACGCGGGCCGGGGGCCCTGAGGCCGATCAGGACGGTGCGGCCGTGCGAGGTCTGGTGACTCTGGCGGTGCTGCTGGCGGCCGGTGCCGGTGGGGTGTGGTGGGTCCGGCGGCGGCGACGGTCGGACGACCCGCCGCCACGCATCAGCCGCTGAGGGGTCTGGGCGGACGGTTGGCGGTACCGTCGTGCGCGTGTCTGATGTGCTTCCGCTCCGCCTCGTGCTCGCTTCGGCGAGCCCTGCCCGCCGTAAGACTCTGCAGGCCGCCGGCATCGAGCCGGACGTGCTGGTCAGTGGTGTCGACGAGAGTGTGGTGGTGACCGATCGGGCGGAGGATCTCTGCCTGGAGTTGGCCCGACTCAAGACGGAGGCGGTGCTGACCCGGCTGGCGCCCGGCGACGGTCAACGGACATTGGTGCTCGGCTGCGACTCGGTGCTCGCGTTCGACGGTGAGATCTTCGGCAAGCCCGACGACGCGGCAGACGCTACCCGACGGTGGGAGCGGATGCGGGGGCGCAGCGGAGTGCTGCACAGTGGCCACTGTCTCATCGACATCGTCAGTGGGCGTCGGGCCGAGGCCGTGGCCTCCACGGTGGTGCACTTCGCCGACATCAGTGACCGGGAGATCGCCACCTACGTGGCCACCGGCGAGCCGCTGGCGGTGGCCGGCGCGTTCACGATCGACGGGTTGGGCGGGGCGTTCGTGGAGCGGATCGAGGGTGATCCGGGCACGGTCGTCGGGTTGTCGATGCCGTTGCTGCGGCGGCTGCTCGGCGAGCTGGACCTGCGAATCACCGATTTGTGGACGAAAGTGGCGCCCGGCAACCAGATCGTCGAGCCGCTCGGTTAGCGTCCGAACATGACGCTGAAGTCGATTCCGCTCACCGACGAGTTGCACGCGTACCTCGTCGCGCACGGCGCGCCGCCGGACGAGATCGTCCGGGACCTGGCCGAGGAGACCCTCGCCCTCCTGCCGGAGCACGCCTCCATGCAGGTGGCGCCGGAGCAGGCCGCCTTCCTGACGTTCCTGACCCGCTTGCTCGGTGTCCGCAACGCGGTGGAGGTGGGCACGTTCACCGGTCTCTCCTCGTTGGCGATCGCCCGGGGCCTGACCGACGGCGGGCGCCTGACCTGCTTCGACATCTCCGAGGAGTACACCGGTATCGCGCGCCGGTACTGGGCGCGGGCCGGTGTCGACGACCGGGTCGAGCTGCGTATCGGCCCGGCCGGGGAGACGTTGCGGGAGTTGCCGCACGAGCGGTATCTGGACTTCGCCTTCATCGACGCCGACAAGACCAGCTATCCGCTCTACTGGGACGAGTTGGTGCCCCGGATGCGGCCGGGTGGCGTGATCGCCGTGGACAACGTGCTGCGGCACGGACGGGTGGTGGCGCCGGAGAGCGAGGCGGACCGGGCCATCGCGGCGTTCAACGACGACGTCCTCGCCGACGTACGGGTCGACGCGGTGATGCTGCCGATCGCCGACGGCCTGACTCTCGCCCGCGTGCACTGACCGTTTACGCCGGCACCGGTCGCCTCCCCGGTCGGGGTACGCGGACCGGGGCCGGCGTCCGGATCGACGGTCGTCGGCCGTGCCGCTGAGTGTCGGTCGTGCCGCCGCTGGGTGAGCGGGGCGTTAACAGGGTGCCCGTGCTCTACCGCAGGCGTTAATAAGGTGCCCTTCCTTTCACGTCACCGGACGCTGCGGGCGAACTGGCGGGCCGCCCAGTAGACCCCGGCGGCGGCGAGGATCGCGATGATGGTCAGCCCCTGCCAGACCCGGTCGTTGCCGATGTCGCCGTTGAACAGCGCGCGGGTGCCGTCCACCGCCCAGGAGAACGGGTTCCACTTGGCGACGCCCTGCAACCAGCCGGGCGCGAAGGCGAGCGGGAGCAGGATGCCGGAGAGCAGCAGCACCGGCTGGGCGACCGTGTTCATCAGCGGAGCCAGCGCGTCCTCGCTCTTGACCTTGAGCGCGACGCCGTAGCTGACCGCCGACGTCATCAGCGCGATCAGGGCGAGCATCAGGTATGCCAGCAGCAGGTCGCCGATGAAGACCCGCAGGTCGAACAGGAGCGCCAGCAGGGTGATGATGACCGCCTGGACCATCAGCGACACCACGTCGCGCAGCGAGCGGCCGAGCAGCAGGGCGAGCCGGCTGACCGGGGTGACCCGGGAGCGTTCGATCACTCCGGCACGCAGCTCGGCGATCAGGCCGAAGCCCTGGAACAGGCCGCCGAAGATGGCCAGCAGCACCAGCAGGCCGGGAACGAAGATCTTGTACGCCGCGGCCTGGGTCGGCGCGTTCAGCGCGGGCTTGAGCAGCGGGGCGAACAGGAGGAGATACATCACCGGCTGGAAGACGCCGACGAAGACCCACACGGGGTTGCGCAGCAGCAGGTGGAACTGCCGCTGGAAGATCAGCCAGGTGTCGCGGGCGAGCTTCATGGGACTTTCTCCTGGTCGGGTCAGGACTCGCGCAGCGAGCGGCCGGTCTTGGTGAGGAAGACGTCGTCGAGGCTCGGGCGGTGCAGCTCGATCGACTTGAGGTCGAGACCGGCACCGTCGACACGGCGCAGGATCCGCGGGATGGCGGTCGCGCCGTCGTCGACGAAGAGGCGCAGGCCGCCGTCCTCCAGACTCTCCAGCCGGTTCACGTACTCCTCGCCGTCGAGCAGCTTCTCCGCCTCGCCGGTGGCCACGATGTCGAGGCCGACCAGCACGACGTCGCCGGAGATCTCCCGTTTGAGGGCGGTCGGCGTACCCTCGGCGACCACCTCGCCGTGGTCCATGATCGCGATGCGGTCGCAGAGCGCGTCGGCCTCGTCCAGGTAGTGCGTGGTGATGAAGACGGTCATCCCGTCGGTCCGTAGCCGCCGGATCTCGTCCCACATGTGCGCCCGGCTCTGCGGGTCCAGGCCGGTGGTGGGCTCGTCCAGGAAGACGATCTTCGGCTCGTGGATGATGCCGAGCGCGATCTCGACCCGCCGTCGCTGACCGCCCGAGTACGTCTTGCACTTGCGGTCGGCGAACTCGCTGAGCTGGAACGCCTCCAGCGCGCGTACCGCCCGACGTTGGGCCTCGGCCTTGCCGATGCCGTACATCCGGGCCTGGAGCACGAGTTCCTCACGCGCGGTCGACTCGTCCCAGGTGCTGCCACCCTGGGCCACGTAACCGATCCGACGGCGTACCTCACCCGGGTTCTTGAGCAGGTCGGCACCGGCGATGGTGGCCTGCCCGCCGTCCGGCTCGATCAGCGTCGCCAGCATCCGCAACGTGGTGGTCTTGCCGGCGCCGTTCGGGCCGAGGAACCCGAAGATCTCACCGGCCGGGACGTCCAGGTCGACGCCGCGTACCGCCTCGACGGTCTTCGTCTCCCGACCGGCCCGGCTGCGGAACGACTTCCGCAGCCCTCTGGTCTCGATCATTTCCACTCCCCGCTCATGGCCACTCTCCGGCCATATCGTCACGGCACTCCACCACATCGGTACGACACCACGCCGCCGACGACCTGGCCAGACAGTGCGTCATCCCACACTGAGCGATCGTTCGGGGCACCACCGTGAGCTATAAACTCCCGGTCAGAAACCCGCCGGGAGGAGCCACCAAGGTGCGCAAGGTACTCATCGCCAACCGGGGCGAGATCGCCGTCCGGGTCATCCGCGCGTGCCAGGACGCCGGCCTGGGCAGCGTCGCGGTGTACGCGGACTCCGACCGGGATGCCCTGCACGCCACGCTCGCCGACGAAGCGTACGCCCTGGAGGGCGACACCGCTGCGAATACCTACCTCCGCATCGACAAACTGATCGACGTCGCTGCCCGGTCCGGCGTCGACGCGGTGCACCCCGGCTACGGCTTCCTCTCCGAGAACGCCGACTTCGCCCAGGCGGTCATCGACGCGGGCCTGACCTGGATCGGCCCCACCCCGCAGGCGATCCGCGACCTCGGCGACAAGGTCACCGCCCGGCACATCGCCCAGCGGGCCGGTGCTCCCCTGGTGCCCGGCACCCCGGACCCGGTGGACAGCCCGGACGAGGTGATGGCATTCGCCGTCGACCACGGTCTGCCGGTGGCCATCAAGGCCGCCTTCGGGGGCGGCGGGCGTGGCCTGAAGGTGGCCCGCACCATGGAGGAGATCCCGCAGCTCTTCGAATCGGCCACCCGCGAGGCGGTCGCGGCCTTCGGTCGGGGCGAGTGCTTCGTCGAGCGGTACCTCGACCAGCCGCGCCACGTCGAGGCGCAGGTCCTGGCCGACCAGCACGGCAACGTGATCGTCGCCGGCACCCGGGACTGCTCGTTGCAGCGCCGGCACCAGAAGTTGGTCGAGGAGGCACCGGCGCCGTTCCTCACCGCCGCGCAGCGCACGCAGATCCACGAGAGCGCGAAGGCCATCTGCAGGGAGGCCGGCTACCACGGTGCCGGGACGGTGGAGTACCTGGTCGGCAACGACGGCACCATCTCCTTCCTGGAGGTCAACACCCGGCTCCAGGTGGAGCACCCGGTGACCGAGGAGACCGCCGGCATCGACCTGGTACGCGAGCAGTTCCGCATCGCCGACGGGGAGAAGCTGCGGCTCACCGAGGACCCGACGCCGCGCGGGCACTCCATCGAGTTCCGGATCAACGGCGAGGACCCGGGCCGGGGCTTCCTGCCCGCTCCCGGCACGGTGACCGCCCTGCGGCTGCCGAGCGGGCCCGGCGTGCGGGTGGACACCGGCATCTCGGCCGGCGACGTGATCGGCGGCAACTTCGACAGCCTGCTCGCCAAGGTCGTCATCACCGGGGAGACCCGCGCCGAGGCGCTGGATCGGGCCCGGCGGGCGCTGGACGAGATGGTGATCGAGGGGATGGCCACCGCGCTGCCGTTCCACCGCCTGGTGGTCCGTGACCCGGCGTTCACCGCCGAGCCGTTCACGGTGCACACCCGCTGGATCGAGACCGAGTTCGACAACACGGTTCCGCCGTTCACCGCGGTGGCCGACGGCCCGGCCGCCCCGGCCGAGCGCGAGACGATCGTGGTCGAGGTGGGCGGCAAGCGGCTGGAGGTCAGCCTCCCCGCCGGGCTGGGCGCGGGTACGGCGGGTGCCGCACCGAGCGCGAAGAAGCCCACCCGTCGGGGCGGCGGTGCCACGGGCGGCGCGGCGGCGGGCGGTGACGCGCTCACCTCGCCGATGCAGGGCACGATCGTCAAGATCGCGGTCGCCGACGGCGACACCGTGGCCGAGGGCGACCTGGTCGTGGTGCTGGAGGCGATGAAGATGGAGCAGCCGTTGCACGCGCACAAGGCGGGTACGGTCGGCGGCCTGGCCGCCGAGGTCGGCGCGGTGATCACCGCCGGCGCCGCCATCTGCACCATCGCCTGAGGCGTTCCCGGATGTAAGGAGGGGTCCCCTGCTAACGCCTGGTGTATAGCAGGGGACCCCTCCTTACATCTCAGCGCAGGGATTCGGCGGCCACCGTGCAGACGGCGGTGGTCAGCGCGGTCAGCACCGGCGAGTCGAGTCGCCAGTGCTGCCAGTAGAGCGGGGTGTCCAGCACCCGGCCGGGGGCGATGTCCACGCAGCGTCCGGCGGCCACGTCGGCGTCGGCGATCTGCTCGGCCATCATTCCCCAGCCGAGGCCGAGCCGGATCGACTCGTTGAACGCCGGGACCGACGGCACGTAGTGCACCGGTGGGTCGACCGCGTGCCCGGTCACCGTACGCAGGAAGCGGTGTTGGATCCGGTCCTTGCGGTCGAAGACCACCACCGGTGCGGCGGCTGCCGCAGCCCGGGTGAGGCCGTCGGCGAACCATCGTCGGGCCATCGACGGCGCGGCCAGCGCCCGGTAGCGCATCGTGCCGAGACGGCGTACCCGGCAGCCCTGCACCGCCTCGCGTTGGGCGGTCACCGCAGCGGTCACCACCCCGTCGCGGAGCAGGGCGGCGGTGTGGTCCTGGTCGTCCTGCCGGATGTCGAAGGAGAGTTCCGGCTGGTCGGGCAGCCGGGCCAGGGCAGCGGGGAACCAGGTGGCGAGCGAGTCGGCGTTGACCACGATCGCGACCCGGGTACGGTTCCGGTCGCCGCCGAGCGGCCCCCGGGCATCGGCCAGCGCCTCCCGTTCGAGCAGGGCGAGTTGCCCGGCCAGACGCAGCAGCGGTCGCCCGGCCTCGGTGGCGTCGCAGGGACGGTGCCGCCGGACGAGCACCTGCCCGACGGTCTCCTCCAGTGTCTTGATGCGCTGACTGACCGCCGAGGGCGTGACGTGCAACAGGCGTGCCGCCGCCTCGAAACTGCCCTCCGCGACCACGGCGGCGAGTGTCCGGAGCTGGGTGGAGTCCAGACCGCCCATGCAGCTCAGCTTAACCGGATGAAGAATCTTTAGCTGGACTGATCCGTACCCGCGCTCCTACCGTCGGCGTCGTGCTCACCTCTGTCGTCGCCGGTTTCTCCCTCTCCATCGCCCTCATCGTCGCCATCGGCGCGCAGAACGCCTTCGTACTCCGTCAGGGTCTGCGCCGGGAACACGTGGTGCCGGTCGTCCTGACCTGCGCGATCTCCGACGCCCTGCTGATCGGCGTCGGCATCGCCGGGGTGGGGTCGGTGGTGGCGGCCCGACCCGACCTGCTCACCGCGATCCGCTGGGGCGGGGCCGCCTTCCTGCTCGGGTACGCGGCCCTGGCCGCCCGCCGCGCGTGGCGTCCGAGCGCGCTCACGCCGGC
>NZ_SISL01000099.1:0-16308 GCF_004307965.1 Verrucosispora sp. SN26_14.1
TCCGGCAAGGCGGAGTCGGGCCTGGATACCGGTGTTGTATCCAGGCCCGACTCCCACGCCGCCGGTCGTCGTCTGGACCCGGCGCGGCCCGGTGAACGTTCCTGGACACCGCACTAGGCCTGGCGGTCAGCCCGCCGGGGCGCGGTCGCGGAACGTGGTGCGGTAGGTGTGCGGGGTGGCGCCGACCCGGCGGGTGAAGTGGTGCCGCAGGGCGGCGGCGTCCCCGAAGCCGGCCTGCTCGGCGACCGCCTCCACCGACAGCCCGGTGTCCTCCAGCAGACGCCGGGCCAGCAGCACCCGCTGGCCGGTCAGCCAGTCGTGCGGGGTCGTGCCGGTCTCCGCGCGGAACCGGCGGGCGAAGGTCCGGGGCGCCATGCCCGCGCGGGCGGCCAACTCGTCGACGGTGAACTGCTGGTCGAGCCGTTCCATCAGCCACTCCAGCACCGGTTCCAGGGTGGGTGCCTCCGGTGCCTTCGGGATCGGCGCCTCGATGTACTGCGCCTGGCCGCCGTCGCGGTGCGGCGGCACCACCATCCGTCGGGCCAGCCGGGTGGCGACGGCCGAGCCGTGCTCCTGGCGTACCAGGTGCAGGCAGGCGTCGATGCCGGCGGCGGTGCCGGCGCTGGTGAGCAGCCGGCCGTCCTGCACGTAGAGCGAGTTGCAGCGGACCCGCGCACTCGGATTGCGGCGCTGCAACTCGTCGACGTGCCGCCAGTGCGTGGTGCACTCCCGGCCGTCGAGCAGCCCGGCCTCACCCAGCAGGTACGCCCCGGTGCAGACGCTGAACAGGTGTGCCCCCCGGTCGGCGGCCCGCCGCAGCGCCTCGCGCACCTCGGCGGGCGCTTCGGTGCCGTGGTGCGCCGGCACGGCCACCAGGTCGGCCCGGTCGATCGAGTCGAGGTCGGCGGTGGGCACCAGGCCGAAACCCGCGGTGGTACGCACCGGTGCGCCCTGCGGGCTGCACAGGTCGAACCGGTAGCCGGGCAGGCCGTCGGCGGTGCGGTCGGTGCCGAAGACCTCGGCGAGCACGCCGACTTCGAACGGGGCGACGCCGTCCAGGGTGAGTACCGCGACCGAGCGGAGCATGTGACGAGGGTAACCCGGGGGGTGGCAGAAAATCGAGGGTGAGTGGCATTCCTGCCACTGTCCGGCGATCGGCGGGACCCGCAGACTGGTGTCAGCCCGGTGCACCGGCGGCGAGATCACCAGAAACCAGATGAAAGCGAGCGCCGCCATGGGACTTCTCTTCTTCCTCGTGTTCTTCCTGCTCCTCGCTCTGCTCTCGGCCGTCGGGCTGACCGCGGACAGCCGCGACTCGGCCGACTGGAAGCCGTCCGACGGTGGCCACCGCTGGCGGTCCCACCCGTACTGATGCGGTTCGTGCCCTTCGTCGGAAAGATCCGGGCCGGGGTCGCCCCGAAAGAGGCGGCCCCGCCGACGGCGAACCCGGGGCGTACGGCAGGCTAGGACCATGGCTGACGGCTCCTGGTACGACGCCGACATCGACCACGTGATCATTTCGGAGGCGCAGATCCGCGAGAAGACCGCGGAACTGGCCAAGCAGGTCTCCGCGGACTACGCCCACGTCACCGACGGGCTGCTGCTCGTCTGCGTACTCAAGGGCGCGGTCATGTTCATGGCCGACTTCGCCCGGGCGCTGGGCCGCCAGGGCCCCCCCGCCGAGCTGGACTTCATGGCCATCTCCTCCTACGGCCAGGGCACCACCTCCTCCGGGGTGGTCCGGATCCTCAAGGACCTCGACCGGGACATCGCCGGCCGGCACGTCGTCGTGGTGGAGGACATCGTCGACTCCGGCCTGACCCTGTCCTGGCTGCTGCGCTACCTGGAGTCCCGGTCGGCGGCGAGCGTCGAGGTGGTCGCGCTGTTCCGCAAGCCGGACGCGGTCAAGGTGACGGTGCCGGTGAAGTACGTCGGCTTCGACATCCCGACCGAGTTCGTCGTCGGGTACGGCCTGGACTTCGGTGAGCGATACCGCGAGCTGCCGTACGTCGGCGTGCTCAAGCCGGAGGTGTACGCCCGCTCCTGACCTCGGTTCCGGCCGGGACGGCACCGAGGTCCGATGCCGCCGGTCCGGTCGACGTTCAGCCGACTTTCAGCTGGTCGGGCTACCGTGGACTCCGGTGACGGTGGAATCCGCTCTCCGTCACGCCGGTCGACATCCGGTTCGCCGTACGCGTAAGTGCTGGGCTCGCCAGCTCAGATCGGTCGCGTACGGTGTACCGTCGAATGACCGTGGTGCGACAATTCGCGCCCCGGGGTCGAGGCCGGCCCGCACGGCGGCTCCGGCAGCCGCCCAAGCGGCGACACCCACAGTCGGTCAGGACGTCGATCAGGAGGATGCGGGCGTCTCGGCGCTCGACATACAGCATGGAACGTACGCGTTTCTTCCGCCGACCGGTGTTCTGGGTCATCCTGGTCATCCTCGGCGCCGTCGTGCTCAGTCAGCTGTTCACCGGTGGACCCAGCTACCACCGCGTGGACACCTCAGTCGCGCTCGACCAGCTCAACAAGGGCGGTATCGAGAAGGTCGTCTTCCAGGACAAGGAACAGACGATCCAGCTGGACCTGGCCGAAGAGGCCGAGTTCGGCGAGACGAAGACCAAGCTGATCGAGGCCCAGTTCCCGTACGAGGTCGGCAACGAGGTCTGGAACCAGGTCCTCGACGCCAAGGCCAACAACCGGGTCACCGGGCCGGCCGACACCGAGGTGTCGTCCGACAGCATCTGGGTCAGCCTGCTGGTCAACCTGCTCCCC
The DNA here is from genome assembly GCF_004307965.1 of Verrucosispora sp. SN26_14.1. Taxonomy (NCBI): domain Bacteria; kingdom Bacillati; phylum Actinomycetota; class Actinomycetes; order Micromonosporales; family Micromonosporaceae; genus Micromonospora; species Verrucosispora sp. SN26_14.1. Next base: position 2,776 of record NZ_SISL01000099.1, read on the forward strand.
ATCGTGCTGCTCGTGTTGCTGCTGCTGTTCTTCATGTCGCAGATGCAGGGCGGCGGCTCCCGGGTGCTCAACTTCGGCAAGTCCAAGGCGAAGATGATCACCAAGGACACCCCGAAGACGACCTTCGCGGACGTCGCGGGCTCCGAGGAGGCCGTCGAGGAACTGCACGAGATCAAGGACTTCCTGCAGAACCCGGCGAAATACCAGGCGCTGGGTGCCAAGATCCCGAAGGGCGTACTCCTCTTCGGGCCGCCCGGAACCGGTAAGACGCTGCTCGCCCGGGCGGTCGCCGGTGAGGCGGGGGTACCCTTCTACTCGATCTCCGGCTCCGACTTCGTGGAGATGTTCGTCGGCGTCGGCGCCAGCCGGGTCCGCGACCTGTTCGAGCAGGCCAAGGCCAACGCCCCCGCGATCGTCTTCGTCGACGAGATCGACGCCGTCGGTCGCCACCGTGGCGCCGGCATGGGCGGCGGGCACGACGAGCGTGAGCAGACCCTGAACCAGCTCCTCGTCGAGATGGACGGCTTCGACGTCAAGGGCGGCGTCATCCTGATCGCCGCCACCAACCGGCCGGACATCCTCGACCCCGCGCTGCTGCGTCCGGGCCGGTTCGACCGGCAGATCCCGGTCGACGCCCCCGACATGGAGGGCCGCAAGGCCATCCTGCGGGTGCACGCCAAGGGCAAGCCCTTCACGCCCGACGTCGACCTCGACTCGGTGGCCAAGCGGACGCCGGGCTTCAGCGGCGCCGACCTGGCCAACGTGATCAACGAGGCGGCCCTGCTGACCGCCCGCAAGGACCAGCGGGCGATCAGCAACGAGTCGCTGGAGGAGTCGATCGACCGGGTGATCGCCGGCCCGCAGCGCCGGACCCGGGTGATGGGCGACCAGGAGAAGAAGATCACCGCGTACCACGAGGGTGGTCACGCGCTGGTCGCCTGGGCCCTGCCGCACGCCGCGCCGGTGCACAAGGTGACGATCCTGTCGCGCGGTCGCTCGCTGGGGCACACGCTGGTGCTGCCCACCGAGGACAAGTACACCCAGACCCGTGCCGAGATGATCGACACCCTGGCGTACGCGCTGGGCGGCCGGGCCGCAGAGGAACTCGTCTTCCACGAGCCCACCACCGGTGCCGGCAACGACATCGAGAAGGCCACCGCACTGGCCCGGGCGATGATCACGCAGTACGGCATGAGCTCCAAGCTCGGTGCGATCAAGTACGGCACCAGCGGGGACGAGCCGTTCCTCGGTCGCAACATGGGCCACGAGCGGGACTACTCCGACTCCGTCGCCGCCGAGATCGACGGCGAGATGCGGGCGCTGATCGAACTGGCCCACGACGAGGCCTGGGAGATCCTGGTCGAGTACCGGGACGTCCTGGACAACATCGTGCTCGAGCTGATGGAGAAGGAAACCCTCTCCACCGCCGACATGGCCCGGATCTGTTCCCGGGTGGTGAAGCGTCCGCCGATGGCGCCGTACAACGGCTTCGGCAAACGGCAGCCCTCCACCGAGCCGCCCGTGCTCACCCCGGCCGAGAAGGACGCGCTCAAGGTGCAGGCCGAGGCCGACGGCGCCCAGGCCACCACGGTCGGTGGCGTCAGCTCGAACAACTCGGACGGCCCGCACTGAGCACCGACGACACGGCGGCCGGTCCCCAGCAACGGGGATCGGCCGCCTCCGCAACCGAGCCCGACATCGACGATCTCGACGACCTCGACTACATCGCCGCCCGGCTGGTCAACGGCCGGCTCACCGGCCGCCCGGTCGAGGACACCATGGACCTCGGCCGGATCGAGAAGGCGGTCCGCGAGATCCTGATCGCGGTCGGCGAGGACCCGGACCGCGACGGCCTCCAGCAGACCCCGGCGCGGGTCGCCCGGGCGTACGCCGAACTCTTCGCCGGCCTGCGGGTGGACCCGGCCACGGTGCTCACCACCACCTTCGAGGCCAACCACGAGGAACTCGTGCTGGTCCGGGACATCGACGTGATGAGCCTCTGTGAGCACCACCTGCTGCCGTTCCGGGGCAGCGCGCACATCGGCTACATCCCCGGGCCCGACGGTCGGATCACCGGCCTGTCCAAACTGGCCCGGCTGGTCGAGGTCTTCGCACGACGCCCGCAGGTGCAGGAGCGACTCACCTCCCAGATCGCCGACCTGCTGATGGAGCGGCTGGCGCCACGGGGCGTGGTGGTCGTGCTGGAGTGCGAACACATGTGCATGGCCATGCGCGGCATCCAGAAGTCGGGCGCCAAGACGATCACCTCGGCGGTGCGCGGCACCCTGCAACGGGACGCCAAGTCCCGCGCCGAGGCGATGGCGCTGATCATCCCGCGCTGAGCGGCTCGACCGGGACGCCCCACCACGGGGACCGCGCCCGGCCCGGGCCGCTCAGGCGGCCAGCATCGCCAGGACGATCCCGGCGGTGGTCAGCACCGCCGGGACCAGGCAGGTCAACGCACCGAACCGGGACGTCCGGTCCACCCGTTCGCCCGGCCGGGACGGGAAGAGCCGCCCCACCGCCAGCCACCCCACCCCGAACGCCACCGCCGGTGCCGGCAGGCCGACCACCAGCGTCAACACCGTCACCGCGTCGCTCCCGGCGACCAGGTACGCCACGATCTGGAGCAGCGGCACCAACAATGCCAACGGCCCGTACACCAGCAGGTTGCGCGGTCGGGCCGGCCAGGGGGCCGCGCCCGGCAGGCCCCGGGCCGCGAGCACGTCGTCCGCACCGTGCGCCCAGCGGTTCGCCTCCCGTAACGCGGCCAGCACCGCGCCCGACCCGCCGGTCATCGTGCGGGTCGCCTCGGTCAGCTCCGGCGGCGCGGGCACCAGCGACATCGGCGGTACGCCCGCCTCCCGCAGTTGGGCCTCCTGCGGCGCCAACCGGGTACGCACCGCCGCCAACTCCTCGCGGGCCGCCTGGACCGTCCGCGCCTGCTCGCTCGCGGCGGTCGCCGCGTCCCGGCGTACCCCGTCGAGCTGACGGGTCGCGGCCAGATAGTCGGCCCACGCCGCAGCCACCGGGTCCGAGGAACCGGACGGCGACGTCCCGCCGGTCCGCTGCCGCACCGGCCCGGCGGCCGTGACCGACGATCCGCTTCCCGTCACGCCGCCTCCCCGTCCACGTCATCCGGCACGTCGTACGGCACCAGCACCAGTCCGCGCTCGACCGGGCCGTCCCAGAGGACCACCCGCCCGGGCCGGGGCCGCCACTCCACCGGCCGACCGAACACCGGCGTGAGCTGCGCCCCCGGCACACCCGCCACCGCCACCGCGCTCAGCTTGTCGACCGTCTCCTCCGGGCCCAGCAGCGCCGCGAACGACGGCACCGTGCGCCACCAGCCGAGCAGATGCTGCCCCGCCGGCGGGCCGTCCCGCAGCAGCATCCGCAGCCGCTCCGGGGGCAACTGCTCCGGCGGCGCCACGTCCAGCCCGAACACCACCAGGTAGGCGGGCTGCCCGGCGTCGACGACCGCGAGCAGCCCGGCCAGGTCCACCGTCTCCACCGGATGCCGCTGCGCCAACTCCCGCGCCAGATCCTCCGCCGACGACCGCGACTCGGAGTCCGGTACGGCGATCACGAAGCGTGCCGTCCCCGGCGGGTGGTGCGCCGCCGTGCTCCGAGCGGCCGTGGCCAGCAGCCGGGTCGCCTCCGGTCGCGGCCCGAGAACGGCGAGGTTGCGTCCGGCGACCGGACCGAGCGACACGGCCACCGTGCTCCGTGCCACGTCCACCGCCCGCCCGAGCAGCGCCGCCGGCGCCAGCGCCTGCCCGGACTCGGCGGACCGGTGTCGTGGATCGTTGCGCAACGAGGGGTACGCGTACCCGGCGAAGACCACCGGCGGGACGCTGCCCTCCGGACGCGCCTGCCAGAGACGGTGCCGTAGGCCCTCCACGACGGCCGGTTCGTCCTGCGGATCGGGGAACCGGACCATCCGCTCGTGACCCCGGATCGCGCCACGCGGGCCACCGAGACCCCCGGCGGTGTTCACCACGGCACTGCCCACCGGCAGCCCGGCCGCCGAGTCGTTGGTCGGCTCCAGCACCGGCCCGCCCCCCGGCAGCGCCACCCGCACCGGGAACTGACCGAGCAGCGAATCCCGCTGTCCACCGTCGCGTACGCCCAACCCCAGGTCACCCTCACCGGACAACACCAGATGCACCCCGTACGCCCGGCCCGCCCTGGTCAACGAGTCCAACCGGGCCACCACGTCGGCGGCCAACCGGTCCCCCTCGGCGAAGAGCAGCGGCAGGTTCTCCACCACGCAGACCACCCGGGGCAGCCGGCGGTGTCGCCGCAGCTCGGCGAAGCGTTGACCGCCCGCGCGGGCCGCCGCCTCGGACCGCCGCTGCACCTCCGCCGCCAACTGCTCCAGCAGGTCCAGCACGTACTCGCGGTCGGCCGCCATCGCCGCAGCGCGAACCTGGGGAATCCAGGACCGGTCCCGCTCGGTCTGCAGGAACTCCGCGAAGGACTCGCCGGCACCGAGGTCGACCAGATACAGCTCCAGCTCCTCCGGGCCGTACCGGGCGGCGAGACCCAGCAACGCCGTGGTCAGGAACGTGGCCCGGCAGACCCGGGACCGGCCGCTGACCAGCCAGTGTGGCGTCAACTCGGTGAAGCCGAGGAGCACCGGACGCCCACCCGCGTCCCCGACCGTGGTGCTCAGCCCGTCGGTCGCGTCCGCCTGCCACCACTCGTCGGTGTCCGGCGGCAGCAGGCCCGACAGGGAGAGTCGGGTGCCGGCCTCGATCTGGGCGGCGATTCGACGGCAGACGGAGTCGACCAGCTCGGCCGGTGGATCCGGCTCGACGAACACCGGCGAGTTCAAGCCACCCGGCGAGCCCGTGCCCGCGCTGGCGAAAGGCGCCCCGGGAGGATCGCCCAGCAGCGCGTACGCGGTGCGGACCGAGAGTGCCGTGGCCCGGGGCAGCGGATCCCGCCCAGCCGCCGGCCACCCGGCCACCACCAGGTGCAGCCCGGCGGCAGGTCCCTGCTCGGCAAGCGCCTCGATCCGCGTCAGGTCGGTCGCCTCGATCTCGTCCGGGAGAGTGGCGACCACCAGCACCATCGAGCGGTCGTGCCGGCGGGTACCCGAGGCCCCCGGCGCCACCCACCGCTCCGCCTCGGTCAACACCGTCCGCAGGCCGTCGGTGTCCGTGGCCGGGGGCGAGAGCACCCCGGCGTCGCCGAGCGCCCCGAACGGCCCGAGTACCCCACCCGTCGCGTCCACCGCCCGGACCAGCAGCGCCCCCGCCGGTGTCGCCGCCACCAACCGCAGGAGTACGGCCCGCAGCAGCCCGGCCACCCGGGGATCGTGCGCGTCGACGTCGACGGCCAGATGCCCGGCGCCGACGAGCGGGACCAGCGCGGGGAAACGGGCGTCGTCCAGCGGCGCGGCGGTACCCACCCGGACGAAGGGCGGTGGCCCCTCCCCGGCGGGACAGGTCGGTGCGACCGCGTCCAGCGCGGTGCCGGCCCAGCCGGGCGCGAGAACCTGCGCGGCGCCCCGTAGTCGCTCGGCGAGCGCGTACTGCCGACGCTGATCGGCGGGAGCGGGACGGGTCTCGTCGAGGACGGCAGCCGCCGCCGTGACCGTCGCGGCGGCTCGGCGGTGCAGCGCGGCGGCGCGGAGCGTCCGTGCCTTCGGACCGCCCACCGCGTCCACCTCCTCCGCCCGAGGTCGGCACCACGTCCCGGGCAGAGACGACGGTATCCCAGTCGCGGCTCCTTCTCGGGGATGCGTGGCACCACAGCGCCGGTGTTGTCGTGGATCTCACCGGTCGCCAGTGGTCCGTCACGATCTGCTGAATCTGGGGCATTGGGTCCACAGCGTCCAGCCGATAGCCTCAGGGGGTGGAATCAGTGCCGCCCCCCGCCGGTTCCCAGGTCTCCCGCGTACCGGCGCAACGGACCCCGCCGCAGGAGGATCTGGCGCCGCCCTCGACCGCGCCGGCGCCACCCCAGCCTCGGCGGCGGCTGCGGAAGGTCCTGATGGTGATCACCGGAGCCGTGGCGGCGCTCTGCCTGGCGGGCGGGATCACCGGCTTCGTCCTGTACGACCGCGCCACCGCCCCCGACCGGGGCACACCAACGGTGGTAGTGGACAGTTATCTGCGGGCGTTTCTGATCGACGAGAACGAAGTGCGAGCCGATCTTCTCACCTGCGAGAGGAATGCGGACCTGGAGCAGCTTCGCCAACTGAGGAGCGACCTAGAAGCCCGAGAGGAACGCTTCGGGGTCAGCATCATGGTTAGTTGGGGGAATCCACAAGCGCAGCAGGGCAGTGATACAGCCCAGGTTCGAGTGGATCTCTTGTTCTCGGCCCGTGTAGATGGTGTTCGACAAAACGACCGCCAGACATGGGTCTTTACAACGAGGCTTGGGAACGACTGGCGTGTGTGCTCCGCGACGATGGAAGGCTAGAACTTCTATTCGACCCACAGCAGGTGCACAGGGACCTCCAGTGTGGTCGGTGACTGACCGCGCCAGGCCCAGCGATACCACTCCAACTCGGGTGTGACCCGTACGCAGATGTCGCCCTCGGCACCGGAGTAGGTCTCGGTGACCGCGCGCAGGTCGCGGTGCTCGACGCCGTCGACCATGTGCACGACGCGCCGGCCGGTGACCGCATCCGCCTCGAAGACCGGGGTGGGTGCCCGGTGGGCGGGTGCGTCCAGTGAGACGAGCCGCAGCCCGCTCTCCTCGACGGGGATGGTCCGTGGTGAGCTCACCGTCTCGACCCAGACCCGCTCGACCGGCACCAGTGGTGCGAAGACCTCCACCTGTTCGGACTCGGCGCGGTACCACTCGTGTTCGGGAATGACCGGCACGAAGGTGCGGCTGTTCTGCACCACCCGCTCGTCGGCCCGCAGGTCGGTGCGCCACCCGAGGCCGGGCAGCCCGACCAGGACCCGTTGGCCGCGCAGGTCGACGCGGCTGGTGGCGGGCACGATCTCGATCGGGCGGGGTGGTCGTGGCGCCCAGTCCGGCTGGTCGGCGAAGGGGTCGGGAAGGGGTCCTGTCATGACGGCGGGTGTCTCACCCCGCGCCCTTGAGCGGTGCGCCCTTGGCGCGCATGAAGGGCACCGGGTCGATGGCGCCCCGGCTGCTGCGGTCTCCGTCGACGTGCACCTCGAAGTGCAGGTGCGGCCCGGAGGAGTTGCCGCTGCTGCCCACCTCGCCGATCACCTCACCGGCCTGCACGGTGTCACCCACCTGGACGCGGGGACGACTGACCAGGTGACAGTAGCGGGTGATGACATCCTGGGCGTGCAGCACGTCCACGAACCAGCCGCAGCCGCCCTTGTTCGGCCAACCGTCCACGTTGCAGCTGAGTCGCCCGCGCGAGTCCGGGTCGCAGCGGGAGACGATGACCCGGCCGGTGGCCGCGACTCTGATCAGGGTGCCCTTCGGCGCGGCGATGTCCACCCCGTTGTGCCCGGGGCGGCTGGCCGTCTGGAAGCCGGAGCCCACGCCGCCGGGGATGGGCGCGGTCCAGCCGGAGGCGGCGATGTCACCCGACGCGGCCGCGTCGCACACCTGTTGGCCGGCGATCAGCGCCGTCCGGGCGGCACCACCGGCGAGCGCGTCGACGATGCGTGAGGCGAGTTCCTCGTGCTTCGCGTACGCGTCGGGAAAGGCGCTGATCTGGACCCGCTGGGCGGCCACGGTCAGCGGCAGCTTCTCCCAGTCGGGTACGTCCACGAGCTTCTCGTAGAACTTGCGGGACGCGTACGCCGGATTCATCCGCTGCCGGACCGACCCCCACGAGGCGCGCTGCTGGAACAGGCCGACCGAGTCATGGTCGGCGCCGACGCCCTCGTTGGGGATGTCGTTCGACTCGGCGACGGTGCGGTTGGCCAGGTTGAGCAGCCGCGACTCCTGCATCGCGGTCGCCACGGCGACCACCCAGCCCCGCGCCGGCACCTTCATGTCCTGGCCGACCTTGATGATTGCTGCGGCGTTGCGCATCTGCCGTTCCCCGTAATCGGAGAACCGGGGCATCTTGCCCGTGACGTCGACCGTGAAGTCCCCGGTGCACTCCATGCTGACCGGGTCGATCTGCTCGGCGGACTCGCCACCCAACTCGGTGAGGAAGAAGGCACCGGCCCCACCAGTGCAGCACAGTAAGGCGAGCGCGGCGGTGAGCGCCGCAGCGAGTGCGCCCACCCGCACCGGCTGCCGACGAGGACTGCTCTCGCTGCTCATGACCGCACTCCGCTTCGCTTCGTGCCGTCATGAGGCACCACCGTACTGCGATGATGATTCGCTTGCTGCCGCTCGCTCATGACTGCACTCCGCTTCGCTTCGTGCCGTCATGAGGCACTACCGCACTGCGATGATGATTCGCTCGCTGCCGCTCGCTCATGCGCGCTCCCAGTCCACGGCGTCCACCAACCATCGTCCGTCCGGCGCTACCAACTCGAGTCGGAGTCGCCCCGTGTCGAGTGTGACCAGCGCCTCCACGAAGGTCTCCCCTCGAGCGCGCACGGTCACCTCGGTCGGCTTTCCCGTGGGCACGCCGGCGGGATCCGCGCCGGCGAGCTTGTCGAGAAGAGCCGGAGTGGCGAACGGGCGCAACTCCTGACGCCACTGCTCCGCAGATTGGCCCGGTTGCCCCAGCCAGGCAGTCGTGAAGCGTTCCGCGATCCGCTCCGGTGTGGGCTCGCCGGGGCGGGTGACCGGCGATGGCGTCGTGGTCGTCGAGATCGCACCGTCGTCGCCGGTGGTCGGGTGCACCGTGGTGATCGGTGCCGGAGGGCGATTGCTCAACCCGGTGGAGTCGTCCGGACCGGAGATCACCCGGGCCGCCCCGACCACGCCGAGCACCAGGACGGCGATGCCGAGCGCGACGCCGAGCCGGGACCGTAACAACCGGGTGAAGACGAACTCGATGGCACGTCGCACGACACTCACCGGGCCTCGGAGCGAACCCGCGGCGTCACCTTCTCGGGCGCGCGCTCGGCTGAGCCCGGACGGTAGATGGCGAAGGACGGGTTCTCCTCGGGTACGTCCGGCGCCGTCCAGGAGGCGGGCTGACGACGGCGCGGTCGCGGCGCGGAGGGCCGGCCCTCGGGGCGCGGTTCGTCTGCCGGGGGAGGCGTGCCCTTCGGCTCACGACCGTCCGGGCGTTGCGGAGCATCCGGACGCTGCGGTGCCGCCGAACCTCCGGTGGGAACCGGATCCGGCCGGGCCTCCGGACGTACCTTCGGCTGTTCCGGCACCAGGCCTCGGCGCCGTCCCATGCCGGGTTCCGTGGTCCCACCGGGCTCCGCCACATCGAGCCGGGCGGCGGTACGCATGTCCCGGAAGAACCGTCGGTGCCAGGAGCCGGCGGAACTGACCGCCGCACTGCTGTCCTTGCCGCCCAGTTGGGTGATCCGCCGGTAGGGGCGCAGCAGCAGCCAGCCGACCACTCCGCACAGCCAGACCAGGACCACCTGCAGCCAGCCCGGCAGCGTGGCGGTGCTCATGATGAGGTCGACGGCGAAGAGATAGATGGCGGCACCGGTGCCGAAGATCGCGATGTTGAAGAGGGCCGCCACCACCGCGTTGCCGAGCCGTCGTAGCCCGGCGCTGGCCGGTCGGAGCAAGCCGATCGTGCCCAGGATCGGCGCGGCGATGACCGCCCACCGGAAGATCAGGAAGCCGAGCAGGACGAGCAGCGACGCGGTCAGGTCGAACATCGCGAAGAGCAGGGCGGCCAGTACGGCGATGAAACCCGCACCGACCCGGTCCATGTCCCGGACGCCCTGCAGGTACTCGAACGCCTCCGGGTCCTCCCGCTCGATCTGCGCCGCGACGGTCATCCACTGCTGCTTCTTTGCGCTAATGGTGGCATCACGAAGTTGTGGGCTAGCCCTCAACTTCTCTGCTTCTTCCCACGAGAGCGATTTAGCATCGTATAACGCTTCGCCGTATTTACGTGCAGTTTCACTGTCTGCTGAGCCGAGTACGCCACGGAGCCAGTTGCGGTAAAGCAGTGCTTCTGTCGCCGTATCGCTTGCCCGGACAGCGGGTGGCCGCTTGTCGACGCAAGCATCCGGGTTTGGCATTACGCATTTCTCAGGAGGAATGGTCTCCGCTGCCGGCCCAACGGCATTATGCACAATGCCGAGAGTGGAAACCAATGCGCCGTCGGCGAGGTTGGCGGACTTGACGGGCCAGGCGGCCAACGCGGTCACCGCGATCATTACCACCAGTGCCCACCCCGCCGTGGTCATGGCGGTGCTCATGTCGGACTGGCGGGACCGCCAGAGCAGGTAGAGCCCCACGACACAGAGCGTGACGATGCCGAAGACGCTGAACACCTTCTGGTAGATCGCCTTGGTCGCCTGATCCACCAGGGGGTCGGCCCAGCCCCACATCGTCCCTGGTTCCCAGGCGCGCTCGCGCAGGGCGTTCGAGGCGCCGATGATCGCCGTTGCCATCATGAACTCACCGTTGGCGACGGTGTTGGTGAACTTGTAATCCGGGTGCAGCAACGTGGTGGCGCAGCCGGACTCCACTTTATACGTGCTATAGCTGTAGCCAGCGTAGCCATAGTTGCTGTAATAGTCGCCCGAACCACGCATCGTGTTTGTTGTAGGTCTTGCAGCGAACCAGCCGGCGATGCCGGAGTCCGGTGCGGTCGGGGTCGGGGGGTTCAGGCAGGTGGCCTCCGACTCCGCGACCTGCTGGAGCTTGGCGACGCAGGCCCGGAAGTCGACCTGCCACTCCTGCACCGTGCAGAGGTCGGTGGGTGCCTGGTACGCGACCGGGGCGGCGTACGCGGGTGTGGCGGTGAGCCCGGGCCAACTGATCGTGGCCACGGCGAGGACGCCGAGTGCCAGGAGGAACGCCGTGATCCTTGCCCGGGCCCTCGCCATGTCACGCCTCCATGTCAGGCAGGACGGTAGGTAACACCCCTGCGGCGGCGGCGATGGCGGCGGGGGTGGTGTCGAGGTGACTTAGCAGTCCGTCCACGTAGGAGACGTCGACGCGGACCTTCTGCACCCGGCCGTCCACGTCGCGCATGACGAACTCACGGAAGCCGAGCCGGTGGGCGGAGGTCGCGTCGGCGGTGGAGAGTGAGGCGAGGGTCGCCTCGTACCCGTCGTCCACCGGGACGCGCAGCAGCCGGAGCGCCTCGGAGGCGATCTCGGCGTCCTCGGCGATCCGGCCGACGAAGACGGTGGAGACGAGGTTCTGCACGTCGAGGCCGAGGATGTCCTTTGGATTCTGAGAGGCGACCAGCGCGGCGAGGTTCCACTTGCGGGAGTCGCGGGCGAGCCGGACCAGGAAGGACCGGCCGGAGCGCCACCCTTCCATGAAGTGTGCCTCGTCCAGGCCCACGAGCTTGCGGGACGACATCGAGCCGCCGTAGCAGCGGCGTACCGCCAGTCGGTGCGCGGTGTGCAGCATCGGCAGCGCCAACGCCTCCTCGGCCGACCAGTACTCGCGTTCGATCTTGAGGTCGGGCAGCCGCAGGCCGGCCATGGTGATCACGGTGAGTGCCGCGTCCGCCCCGAGCAGCCCCTCCGGCGGCCGGCCGAAGAAGAGCATGGCCAGCGGCATCTCGGCGGTGTCCAGCAGCAGGTTGGCCAGTTCCCGGCCGGCGTCGTCGTCGAGCTGCCCGAGGCAGGTGACCACGTCGTCCAGCGTCGAGGTCTCCTCGGCCGGCACCTGGCGTACGGCGTGCCGGAACAGGGTGGCGGTGGACGCCTCGCGGGCCACCTGCGGCGGCACCAGCATCATGCAGATGTCCTGCACCAGCATCCGACGCTCGGCCCGGGCGTTGGAGACCGCGATCTCGAACTCGCGGTCGCCGGACGCACCGCTGCTGAACTCGCTGCGCAGCGGCGTCGGGATCAGCGAGTAGGGCGCGAGGGTGCCGTGCTCGGAGCCGGTCAGGTTGAGCACCCGAGAGTACGGGCGCAGCTCCGGCATCGCGCAGAGCCGGGCCAGCGGGCCGGACGGGTCGAGCAGCGTGACCTGCACACCGCGTCGTGCGGCGAGGTAGCCCAGGGCACCGAGCAGGGTCGACTTGCCACCGCCCGGCTCGGCCACGAAGACCGCGAGCCCGGAGCGTTCGCGGACCTCCATCGGGAAGTGCAGGTCGAGGAAGACCGGCCGGCGGCAGGTGCCCGCGGTACGCCCGATCAGGTCGCCCCGGCGGTCGCCGACCGTCGACGCGGCCTGGGGCAGCGCCGCCGCCAGGAGGTGGACCGGCATCCGTCGGACGTACCCGGTGTTGGCGATCGGCTCGCCGGGGATGAACTCGCGGGCCAGCCAGTCCTGGTTCTTCGGGTGCTGGAGGGAGACGCGCAACTCGCGCGAGTAGAGCTGGATCAGCCGCCGGGCCCGCTCCAGGCACTCCTCCCGGGTACGCCCACCGACGGCGAGTCGGTGCCAGCCGTGCGCCCGGGCGGAGTCGACCGGCAGCCCGGTGGTCATCTCGTCACCGATCACCAGGGCGCGCTTGGCCAGGCGTTCCAGCTCGGGCGGGGCGTCGATGCCGTGCTCGGCGTAGTCGAGCTGCTGCGACCGGATCATCCGGAGCCGGTGCTCCAGGTTTCGGAAGGAGTCGCCGGAACCGAGGATGTCGACCCGGGTGGAGAGCTCCATGGGCCACGGCAGCCGCTCGTGGAAGTGCAGCCAGGGCTCGTGCCGCTCGGGGATCTCCAGCGGCTCCATCCGGCCGACGGCGAGCACCGCCACGTGCCGTTCCTCGCCGGTCATCCGGTTGACCAGCTTTACCGTCGAACCGTACGGCGTGCGGTAGCGCTCGACCTGCTCGGTGAGGGCCAGCAGGTCACCGCGTTCCCAGCGCCCGTCGGTGATGGGCGAGAGCGCACCGGGCGGCGCCATGCAGAGCGCCACCGAACGGTACAGCAGCCATTCCATCTCCTGTGAGGTGACCCGGCGGCCACGCATGCCGAACGCGCCCAGAACCTCGTCGAACTGTTCGACGGTGCGTCCGAGCTTGCGGCGTTCGCCTTCGGCCACGCCTCGACCGAAGGTGCGCAGCACCCGTTCGGTGAGCGAGTCGCCGAGCGAGCGACGCGCGAAGGTGACGCCGAGGTAGGTCTGCCCCTCGGCGTGGTTGACCGAGAGCAGGTGCCGCTGCGCCGCGACCAGGTGATCGGCCCAGCCGGGGGTGCCGGGAACGTCCGGCAACGGGGAGGCGGTGTTTCCGTCGATGGTGCGGGCCCATTCGTCGGCCGGGAAGGGCCGGCTGGTGCGCCGCAGGTGCAGCCGGAATCCGGCCAGGCCGGCGTACTGCTCGGAGATGGCCGAGAGCAGGGCTTCCCGCTCCGCGTCCGGCCGGAACGCCCAGCGCACCTCCGGTAGCCAGTACCAGGCGGTGACCGTGTTGGGGGTGAAGGTCAGGTGACCGGCGATCTCGGTGATGGCCAGTTCGACCGCCGGGTCCCGGTCGCCGAACTTGATCTTCGGCGCGCGGACGCGGGCCGGTTTCACCGGACGGTCCCGCCGCTCCACGGAGCGTTGCCGGGGTGCGGCGGTCGTCCGGGCGGCGGG